>NZ_JAUYWJ010000002.1:0-194764 GCF_032656585.1 Streptomyces herbicida | reverse complement strand
GCCAACCAGGCTCTACAACACCCGGTGCCCCCTTGCCCCCCGTACACCCTCTGGGCCCCCCCCGGGGGGGGGGGGGGCCCACTTCGCATCAGGGGGACCGCCCGGGGCGGGGCGAGACGTCAGGCGCCCTTGAAGCGGCGCAGGCCCGACGGGGTCACCACCGCGTCCACCGGCCGGTCGTGCGCCTCCTCGGGGACGCTCTCGACGACCTCCGAGTCGTACAGGAGCACCACGAGCGCGGGGTGCGCCCGCGCCCGCTCCAGACGGGCCAGTACCCGGTCGTAGGACCCTCCGCCGCGTCCCAGGCGCATCCCGCGCGCGTCCACCGCGAGCCCGGGCAGCAGGACGACGTCGGCGGACGTCACGGCGTCGGGGCCCAGGCGCTCCCCGGCGGGCTCGAAGAGCGCCATCTTTCCGCCGTGTTGGACACGCGCGAGGGAGCCCTCCCCGGTGTACGCGCCCCAGTCCAGGTCGTTGTCCGGCAGGAGCGCCGGGAGGAGCACGCGCACGCCTCGCGCGTGCAGCGCGTCCAGCAGCGCGAGCGTGCCGGGTTCGTTCTCCACGGAGACGTACGCCGCCACCGTGCGCGCACGCACCAGTTCGGGCAGCTCCAGCGCGCGCTCGGCCAGAGCCGTGCCCGCATCCCTGACGACATCCGCCGTCAACCTGTTCCTCACCGCGAGGAACTCTCGCCGCAACATTCGCTTGTCAGGATCCACCGCACGTCCGACGTGTTCCACTGGTCGCTCTTGCACCCTTCCTAATGTGCTCATATGAGAGCTAATTAACCGGAGCCACGGATTCCCCGCAAAGCCACCGGATAAGGTTGCGGTCATGACTCAGTCGCACCCCAGGATCAGTAAGGCTGTCATTCCCGCAGCAGGCCTCGGCACCCGGTTCCTGCCGGCCACCAAAGCCACTCCCAAGGAGATGCTGCCGGTCGTGGACAAGCCCGCGATCCAGTACGTGGTCGAGGAGGCCGTGTCGGCGGGGCTCGACGACGTGCTCATGATCACCGGACGCAACAAGCGCCCCCTCGAGGACCACTTCGACCGCAACTACGAGCTGGAGTCGGCCCTCCAGAAGAAGGGCGACGCCGGTCGGCTCGCCAAGGTCCAGGAGTCCAGCGACCTCGCGACCATGCACTATGTGCGCCAGGGGGACCCCAGGGGCCTCGGCCACGCCGTCCTGTGCGCCGCCCCGCACGTCGGGCACGAGCCCTTCGCCGTCCTGCTCGGCGACGACCTGATCGACCCGCGCGACCCCCTGCTCCAGCGCATGATCGAGGTCCAGGAGCAGCACGGCGGCAGCGTCATCGCGCTCATGGAGGTCGCACCCGAGCAGATCCACCTCTACGGCTGCGCGGCCGTGGAGACCACCACCGACGGCGACGTGGTCAAGGTGACAGGGCTGGTCGAGAAGCCGGACCCGGCGGACGCCCCGTCGAACTACGCGGTCATCGGCCGCTACGTCCTCGACCCGCACGTCTTCGACATACTGCGTCAGACCGAGCCCGGCCGCGGCGGCGAGATCCAGCTCACCGACGCGCTCCAGCAGCTCGCGCAGGACGAGAAGGTCGGCGGCCCGGTGCACGGTGTCGTCTTCAAGGGCCGCCGCTATGACACCGGCGACCGTGGCGACTATCTGCGTGCCATTGTCAGACTCGCATGCGAACGTGAAGACCTGGGCCCGGACTTCCGGACCTGGCTTCGCAGTTACGTAGCCGAGGAGATGCAGCAACGTTGAGCAGCGCCGCGACCCGCCCCGCCGGCCAGGAGCACCTGTGGTCGGTGGACGAGCACCTGGAGGACATCCTCGCCACCGTCCGCCCCCTCGACCCCATCGAGCTGCAACTGCTCGACGCCCAGGGCTGCGTCCTGGTCGACGACGTCACGGTGCCGGTCTCACTGCCGCCGTTCGACAACAGCTCCATGGACGGGTACGCGGTGCGGGTCGCGGACATCGCGGGCGCGAGCGAGGAGTTCCCCGCCGTCCTTGAGGTCGTCGGGGACGTCGCGGCGGGCGCCGCCCATCTGGCCCGGGTCGGCCCGGGCCAGGCGGCCCGCATCATGACCGGCGCCCCGCTGCCGCCCGGCGCCGAGGCCGTCGTCCCCGTGGAGTGGACCGACGGAGGCCTCGGCGAGGGCCCCGTGAGCGGGATGCCCGCCCGCAGCCTGGCCCCCGAGGGCGCCACCGGGCATGTGCACGTCTACCGGCCGGCCGAGGCACGCGCACATGTGCGCGCGGTGGGCAGCGACGTGAAGGCCGGTGACCGCGCCCTGGAGGCCGGCACGGTCCTCGGCCCGCCGCAGATCGCGCTCCTCGCCGCGCTCGGGCGCGGCACGGTACGCGTCCGCCCGCAGCCGCGCGTGGTCGTGGTGTCCACCGGCAGCGAGCTGGTCCAGCCCGGCGAGGCGCTGGGCAGCGGCCAGATCTACGACTCCAACAGCTTCGCCCTCACCGCCGCCGCCCGGGACGCGGGTGCGATCGCCTACCGGGTGGGCGCCGTCGTCGACGACGCCGAGACGCTGCGGTCCACCATCGAGGACCAGCTCATCCGTGCCGACCTGCTGGTCACCACGGGCGGGGTGAGCGTCGGGGCGTACGACGTCGTCAAGGAGGCGCTGTCCCACGTCGGCGACGAGGACGAGGCGGGCGGCGGCGTCGAGTTCCGCAAGCTCGCCATGCAGCCGGGCAAGCCCCAGGGCTTCGGCTCCATCGGCCCCGACCACACCCCCCTGCTCGCGCTGCCGGGCAACCCCGTGTCGTCGTACGTCTCCTTCGAGCTGTTCGTCCGCCCCGCCATCCGTACCCTGATGGGCCTCGAGGACGTCCACCGGCCGACGGTCCGGGCGACCCTGCAGGCGGACAAGGCGCTGAGCTCCCCGAAGGGGCGCCGGCAGTTCCTGCGGGCGACGCACACCGAGGGCGAGGTCACGCCCGTGGGCGGTGCCGGATCCCATCTGGTCGCGGCCCTGGCCCACGCCGACGCGCTGATCGTCGTACCCGAGGACGTCGAATCCGTCGAACCCGGCACGGAGGTCGAGGTCGTCCTGCTGGGCTGAGCCCGGCCCCCGGGGATCCCGCACCGGTGCGCACGCCGACTTGGCGGTAGCGTGTCGCGCACAACAGGCCCGTGCGCCGCACCGCGACGGGCCGGGACCGGGAGCACCACACACCATGACTGTGCCTTCCCGGGGGGAGACCCCCGGACCCTCTGTGCAGGACTCACTCACGCACATCGACGAGGCGGGCGCGGCCCGCATGGTCGACGTGTCCGGGAAGGACGTGACCGCGCGCACCGCCCGTGCCAGCGGCCGCGTCCTGGTCTCGCCCCGCGTGGTCGAGCTGCTGCGCGGCGAAGGGGTTCCCAAGGGAGACGCGCTCGCCACCGCGCGCATCGCCGGGATCATGGGCGCCAAGCGCACCCCGGACCTGATCCCCCTGTGCCACCCGTTGTCGGTCTCCGGTGTGAAACTGGACCTGTCGGTCGCGGACGACGCCGTCGAGATCCGGGCCACCGTGAAGACCACGGACCGCACGGGCGTCGAGATGGAGGCCCTCACCGCGGTGTCGGTCGCTGCGCTCACCGTGATCGACATGGTCAAGGCTGTCGACAAGGGAGCGGTCATCACGGACGTACGGGTGGAGGAGAAGACGGGCGGCAAGTCGGGCGATTGGAGCCGGACATGACATACCGGGCCCTTGTGGTCACCGCCTCCAACAGGGCTGCCGTCGGGATCTACGAGGACACGGGCGGTCCGCTGATCGCCGAGGGCCTGTCCGGGTTCGGCTTCGCCGTGGACGGGCCTCAGATCGTCCCCGACGGCGACCCCGTGGAGGCGGCCCTGCGCGCCGGTGTCGAGGCGGAGTACGACGCCATCGTCACGACCGGCGGCACCGGCGTATCGCCGACCGACCGCACGCCCGAGGCGACGCGCAGGGTGATCGACTACGAGGTGCCGGGCATTGCGGAGGCCGTCCGGGCGTTCGGAATGCGGAAGGTGCCGACCGCGGCGCTGTCCCGGGGCCTGGCCGGAGTGGCGGGGCGGACGCTGATCGTCAATCTGCCGGGCTCCAGCGGCGGGGTGAAGGACGGCCTCGCCGTCCTGGAGCCGCTGCTGATCCACGCCGTGGATCAGATCCGCGGCGGCGACCACCCCAGACCCGGAAGTGGGGGTGCGAGCTGAACAGCCCATCCTGGCCCGTCGTGCTGGCGGACGGCGACATCGTCCTCCGGCCGATAAGGCTGCGCGACCAGCGGGCCTGGCGCGAGGTGAACCGGCGCAACCGGGACTGGCTGCGCCCCTGGGAGGCGACCATTCCGCCGCCCACGCCCAGCGGGCCGATAGCGCACCGGCCGACCTACCGGCAGATGGTCCGGCATCTGCGGTCCGAGGCGAACTCGGGCCGGATGCTGCCGTTCGTCATCGAATACCAGGGGCAGCTGGTCGGCCAGTTGACGGTCGCCGGGATCACCTGGGGCTCCATGTGCTCGGGACACGTCGGCTACTGGGTCGATGAGGCGGTGGCCGGCCGCGGGGTGATGCCGACGGCCGTCGCGCTCGTGGTGGACCACTGTTTCCGCGCCGTCGGTCTGCACCGCATCGAGGTCTGCATTCGCCCCGAGAACCGGCCCAGCCGCCGGGTCGTGGAGAAACTCGGATTCCGCGAGGAGGGCCTGCGCCCGCGTTATCTCCACATCGACGGAGCCTGGCGCGACCACCTCGTCTTCGCGCTCACCGCGGAAGAGGTGCCCGAGGGGTTGCTGAGCCGCTGGCAGCGGGCACGCTCTCAGGGGACGTCGAACACCGGGAGCGCGAGGCGGAATCGGCAGAACACCCCGGGGAATCCCGCGTAGCCCGGGAAATTGAATATTTGTTCGAAATTGATCGAGCGATGACCGTCTCCGAGTATTGAATTCGCATCCCCGACGGCCTACTGATCGCATCGGTCACAAAAAAAGTTCGAAATATCAGCCAGATCGTGCGACACACCGGCCCAATTGGCAGATGGCCTCACACAAACCCCTCTACCGTGTGAGACGTGAGCAGCAGCGGCCTCATCTACGCAGTCATTGTCGGGGCCTGGGCCGCCTACTTGGTGCCGATGTGGCTCCGTAGGCAGGACGAGCTGAACGAGGCCCGTCCGACGGAACGCTTCAGCACCGCCATCCGGCTGCTGTCCGGACGGGCGGGGATGGAGCGCCGGTACGCCAAGGACCTGCGGGCGCGCTCCGCCCAGGAGGGGGAGCCCAGCGCCGGCGACCCGGACGCGGTCACCGACTCGGTGGACGTCCGGGCGTTTGCCATGCCTCCGACCCGTCGTCAGGTACGGGCGGACGTCGAGCCGGAGACCTCCGAGCGCCCGGAAACGGCACGCAGCCAGGGGACCGGGCCCGCGCCGAAGTCCGGCTCCGCGCCCGCGCATCAGCAGGGATCCGCGCCCAAGTCCCCTTCCGCATCCGCGCCCAAGTCCCCCTCCGCGTCGGCGTCCAAGTCCCCTTCCGCGTCGGCGCCCTCGCAGAAGCGCGTACCCGTCCCGCGGCGTGCGTCCTCGGCCCAGGCGGCCGCGGCACGCGCCCAGCGCTCGAAGGCGCTCGCGCGTCGCAGGCGCACCACGGTGATGCTCTTCCTCGCCTTCACGCTCGGCGCCATCGTCGCGGCCGTCGGCGGGCTCGCGTTCCTGTGGGCGCCCGCCGTGCCCGCCATACTGCTCAGCTCGTACATCGCGTATCTGCGCAGCCAGGAACGCCGCCGCTTCGCCTACCAGATGGACCGGCGCCAGGCCGAGGCCGCGGCCGCGCGGCTGCGGGAGCGGGCACGCCAGCCGCGGCGGCGCGCGCCCCTGGACGCGGGCGCGTCCGCCGACGAACCGGACGAGGGACCAGCGGCCGAGACCGACACCGGCATGTCCGCGCTCGCCGCCGACCGTCGCGCCCTCGTCGAGCAGACCGACCACGCCGAGTGGGTCGACCAGCAGCGCGAGCGCCAGCGCCGCCCCGGGCACGGCGACAGCTGGGACCCGGTGCCGGTGCCGCTGCCGACGTATGTGACCGCGCCGGTCGCGCCGCGGGCCACGTCCGACGTGGACCTGGAGGCGCCCGACGCATGGAGTTCGGCGCGGTCCAGCTCCGTCGCGCCGGAGCAGGAGGCGGTGCCGGACGCAAAGACGCGGGAATCCGCGCCCGAGGCCGAGGACAAGCCCGCCGCGGACGGCCGCGGTGACGCACGGCGCCGTGCCGCCTCCGCCCGCCGCGCGCGCGAACGCGGTCGCACGCCGCTCTTCGACCAGTACGAGGACGGCGAGCGTCCGCGCGCGGCCAACGAGTGACGCCCGTCACCCCTCGGGAGGCCGCCCTGACCAGTCAGGGAACGGATTTCCAAGCACCCCGATCGGGGTGCTAAAGTTTCACTCGTTGCAAGGGCCTGTGGCGCAGTCCGGTAGCGCACCTCGTTCGCATCGAGGGGGCCAGGGGTTCAAATCCCCTCAGGTCCACGCAGCATGAAGCCCCGATCGGCGAAAGCCGACCGGGGCTTCATCGTGTTCACAGCGGCTTCGCGTAGCAGCGGCTCGACTCGTGGTGGCGGTAGTAGCCGAACTTGGTGCAGGGCTTATAGCCGCTGGAGAGATAGAGGGCGATGGCCTCCGGCTGCTTGGTGCCCGTCTCCAGGACCATCCGGACGCGGCCGGCCGCGCGGGCGTCCTCCTCCAGGGCCGTCAGCATGCGGCGGGCCAAGCCGCGGCCGCGCATCTCCTCGACCACGTACATGCGCTTGAGTTCGGCGTCGCCGTCCTCGTGGCCCTCGCCGTTCTCGTCCTGGCTGCGCCAGCCGCCGGTGGCCACGGGGTGGCCGCCCCCGTCGTACGCGATCAGGTACACGCCGTTGGGCGGCTCGAAGTCCGACGCGTCCAGGGTCGTGGCGTCACCGCCGTCGCCGTAGCGCACGTGGTATTCGGCCTGGACCTCGTTGTTGAGCTTGACGGCGTCGGGGTGGTCGAAGGGAACGGGACGTATATTCATGCTGGGCATCGTACATTCATGCAGAGGGAGACCCGGTGGAAAACCGGACCTCGTCCAGTGTGCCGGTATCGTGCCCGGGTGCTGACTGTGACCTCGGTGAATGTGAACGGGCTGCGGGCCGCCGCGAAGAAGGGCTTCGTGGAGTGGCTCGCCGAGACCTGCGCGGATGTGCTCTGCCTCCAGGAGGTGCGCGCGGAGCCGCCGCAGCTGCCCGAGAGCGTGCGCCTGCCCGACGGCTGGCACGTCGTGCACGCCCCGGCCGCCGCAAAGGGCCGCGCGGGCGTCTCCCTCTACACGCGGCGCGAACCCGACCGCGTCCAGGTGGGCTTCGGATCGGCCGAGTTCGACGGCAGCGGCCGCTACGTCGAGGCCGATCTGCCCGGCGTCACCGTCGCCTCCCTCTACCTCCCTTCCGGGGAGGTCGGCACCGAGCGGCAGGAGGAGAAGATCCGCTTCATGGACGAGTTCCTCGCCCATCTGAAGCGGCTGCGCGAGCGCGCCGCCGCCGACGGCCGCGAGGTGCTGGTCTGCGGCGACTGGAACATCGCCCACCAAAACGCCGACCTCAAGAACTGGCGCGCCAACACCAAGAACTCGGGCTTCCTGCCGGAGGAGCGGGAGTGGCTCGGCAAGGTCCTCGACCCGGCCGACGGCGGGTACACCGACGTGGTGCGCGACCTGCACCCGGAAGCCGAGGGGCCGTACACGTGGTGGTCGTACCGGGGGCGGGCCTTTGACAATGATTCGGGTTGGCGCATCGACTACCACGTCTCGACGCCGGGGCTCGCGGCCAAGGCGGTCAAGGGCTTCGTCGAGCGGGCGGCCACGCACGCCGAACGGTGGTCCGACCATGCGCCGGTGACCGTTGTGTACGACCTCTGAGCGGCTCTCGCGCTCAGTCCCGCTTCCGCAGCCGCCGGTCCAGTGCCAGCGACATTTCCGCCTCCACCACGCTCCGGGCCAGCGGGCGCAGGCGTTCCAGGTCCTCCTCGGGGCCGTGGCGCAGGATGACCTCGGTGAAGAGTTCGGCCAGGGCGTCCGCGTGCTCGCGTACGCGCCTGGCGGCCGTCAGGACCTCGGCGAGCGGGATGCCCTCGCGGACCAGGGCCGAGGACACGTCCAGCAGGCGGCGGCTGATGTGGACGATCTCGTCGCCGTCGGTGCCGAGGTAGCCGAGGTCCATGGCCGCGGCGAGGTTCTCGGGGGTGGCCTCTCCCGCGAAGTGGTCGGCGAGTTCCTCGGGGGTCAGTCGGACCGGCTCCTCCTCGGTGGGGGCGCCGACGCCGAGCAGATCGGCGACGTCCCGGCCGTGGTCGAAGGCCTCGGCGAGCTCCGCGATGCCGTTCAGGGTGTGGCCGCGTTCCAGCAGGGCCGAGATCGTGCGCAGACGAGCCAGGTGGTGGTCGTCGTACCAGGCGATACGGCCCTCGCGGCGGGGCGGCGGGATCAGCTTGCGCTCACGGTAGAAGCGCAGGGTGCGCACGGTGATGCCGGCCAGTTGCGCCAGCTCCTCCATGCGGTACTCGCGCTGCTCGCCGGGTCGTCCTCCGTCTTCAGCCACGCGAGCAGCCTATGTTGTACCGCGGGTAACTTCCTTCCCCCGACCCCTACCGCTCGGTACGCGGCTGCTCTACGCTCCCATTGCGCCAGTGTTCACTGGCATGGTTCAACGAGTCCGATGTGATGCCTGGAGGCTTCGGGATGGCCGAGCACGAGCATGTACGGGTGGCGGTGATCGGGTCCGGCTTCGGCGGGCTGGGCGCGGCCGTGCGGCTGCGCCGCGAGGGGATCACCGACTTCGTGGTCCTCGAGCGGGCGGACAGCGTCGGCGGCACCTGGCGGGACAACAGCTACCCCGGGTGCGCCTGCGACGTACCGTCCCATCTGTACTCCTTCTCCTTCGCGCCCAACCCCGACTGGCCGCGCACCTTCTCCGGCCAGGAGCACATCCGCGCCTACCTGGAGCACGTGACCGACGTCTTCCGCCTCCGGCCGCACATCCGCTTCGGCGCCGAGGTGAAGCTGATGACCTGGGACCCGGAGCGGTTGCGCTGGGACATCGAGACCACGAACGGCTCGCTGAGTGCCGACATCGTCGTCTCCGCCACCGGGCCGCTGTCCGACCCGAAGGTGCCGGACATCCCGGGCCTCGACTCCTTCCCGGGCAAGGTCTTCCACTCGGCCCGCTGGGACCACGACTACGACCTGAGCGGCAAGCGGGTCGCGATGGTCGGCACGGGGGCGTCCGCCATCCAGATCGTGCCGGCCGTCCAGCCGCGGGTCGCCAGGCTCACCCTCTTCCAGCGCACCCCGCCCTGGGTGATGCCCCGCATGGACCGCGCCATCAGCGGCGCCGAACGCCGTGTGCACCGCTCCCTGCCGTTCACCACGCAGCTGCGCCGCGGACTGCTGTGGGGCATCCGGGAGTTGCAGGTCCAGGCCTTCACCAAGCGCCCCAACGAGCTCGGTTTCATCGAGCAGTTGGCACGGCGCAACATGGCCCGCGCCATCAAGGACCCGGCCCTGCGCGCCAAGCTCACCCCGGACTACCGCATCGGCTGCAAGCGGATCCTGCTGTCCAGCGAGTACTACCCGGCGCTGGCCAGGCCCAATGTGGACGTCGTCGCCAGTGGCCTGAGCGAGATCCGCGGGTCGACCGTCGTCGCCGCCGACGGCAGTGAGGCCGAGGTCGACGCGATCGTCTTCGGTACGGGCTTCCACGTCACCGACATGCCGATCGCCGAGCGGGTCGTCGGGGTGGACGGCAGGACCCTCGCCGAGGGCTGGAAGGGCGGGATGCAGGCCCTGCGCGGGGCGTCCGCGGCCGGCTTCCCCAACTGGATGACGATCATCGGGCCCAACACCGGGCTCGGGAACTCCTCCATGATCCTGATGATCGAGTCCCAGCTGAACTACATGGCCGACTACGTGCGGCAGCTCGACGTCCTCGGCGGCCGCGGCGCCCTCGACGCCCGCCCCGGCGCCGTGGAGGCCTGGAACCGCATGGTGCAGGAGCGCATGAAGCGCACGGTCTGGAACACCGGTGGCTGCACCAGTTGGTACCTGGACGCGAGCGGCCGCAACACCACCATCTGGCCCGGTACGACGACGGAGTTCCGGCGGGCGACCCGTCGGGTGGACCTGGCGGAGTACGAGCTGCTGCGGACGCCGGCCCGCACGGGCGCGGCGCAGGGCGCGGCGCAGAGCGTGACGCAGGCGGAGGTGGCCTCGTGAGCCGACTCACCCGCCCCCAAGCTCTCGGCTCCGCTCGAGCAGGGGGGAGCCCCATCGCCACCGGCCCCTACGCCCCGCCCGCCCCCGCCCGCGAACTCACCGTGGTCTCCGCCGACGGCGCCCGCCTGCACGTCGAGGTGCACGGGGCCGAGGACGCGCCGCCCGTCGTCCTCGCCCACGGCTGGACCTGTTCGACCGCCTTCTGGGCGGCGCAGATCCGGGACCTGGCCGCGGACCACCGGGTCATCGCGTACGACCAGCGGGGACACGGGCGCAGCCCGGCGAGCCCCGCCTGCACGACCGACGCGCTGGCGGACGACCTGGAGGCGGTGCTCGCGCAGACGCTCACGCCCGGCGAGAGGTCCGTGATCGTCGGCCACTCCATGGGCGGGATGACGGTGATGGCCGCGTCCGGGCGCCCCCGCTTCCAGGAGCACGCGGCCGCCGTTCTGCTGTGCAGCACGGGCAGTTCGAAGCTGGTCGCGCAGGCGCGCGTCGTCCCGCTGGGCGCCGGGCGCATCCGCACCTGGCTCACGGCGCACATCCTGGGTTCTCGTGCCCCGCTCGGTCCGGTCACTCCGGTCGCGAAGCGGATCCTCAAGTACGCGACGATGGGCGCCGGTTCCGCCCCGCACATGGTGGAGGCGTGCGCACACATCGTGCACGCCTGCCCGCGCGCGGTGCGCCACGCCTGGTCGCAGGTGCTGGAGCGGCTCGACCTCGACCACGGCGTACGGGAGCTGCGGGTCCCGACGGCGGTGGTCGCCGGCACGGAGGACCGGCTCACCCCGCCGGTGCACGCCCGGTTCCTGGCCGCCGAGCTGCCGAACTGCGTCGGCCTCACCGAGCTCCCCGGGCTCGGCCACATGACCCCGGTGGAGGCGCCCGAGCTGGTCACCGGGAAGATCCGGGAACTCGTCACCACGTACGTACACGTCAAGGAGGGCGCATGAGCAGGGTGAGCCTGGAGGGCCAGGTCGCGGTCGTCACCGGAGCCGCACGCGGCGTCGGCGAACTGCTTGCGCGCAAGCTCTCGGCGCGCGGTGCCAAGGTGGCGCTGGTCGGGCTGGAGGCGGATGCGCTCAAGGAGGTGTCCGGCAGGCTGCACAGCGACAGCGACCACTGGTACGCCGATGTCACCGACCACGAGGCGATGGCGCGGGTGGCCCGGGAGGTCAAGGAGCGCTTCGGCAAGGTCGACATCGTGGTCGCCAACGCCGGGGTCGCGAGCGGCGGGCCGTTCGTGGACTCCGATCCTCAGGCCTGGCGGCGGGTGATCGAGGTCAATCTGATCGGCTCGGCGGTGACGGGCCGCGCCTTCCTGCCGGTGCTCACCGAGAGCCGCGGCTATCTGCTGCAGATCGCCTCGCTCGCCGCGATCACCCCGGCGCCGATGATGACGGCGTACTGCGCGTCCAAGTCCGGTGTGGAGGCGTACGCGCACTGTCTGCGCGCCGAGGTCGGCCACCAGGGCGTGAAGGTCGGTGTCGCGTATTTGTCGTGGACCGACACGGACATGGTGCGCGGTGCCGACCAGGACGACGTCATGCGGGAGTTGCGGCAGCGGCTGCCGTGGCCGTCCAACAAGACGTACCCGCTGGGCCCCGCGGTGGACCGGATCGTCGCCGGTATCGAGCGGCGCTCCCCCCATGTGTACGGGCAGTGGTGGCTGCGCGGGATGCAGGGCGTGCGCGGCTATCTGCCGGGGCTCATCGGGACGGTGGGACAGCGCGAGATGCGCCGCTTCGCGCCCCGGCTCCAGGGGATGCGGACGGGACTGGTCGGCGCGGGCGGGGAGGCCGACGAGCGCGAGCGGTCCGTCCGGCACGAGTGAGTGTGCCCGCGTCCGGCCAAGTCGGCCGCTACGCACCGTGACTGATCGACATGCGCAGTGTGTCCACCCGTGTGAATCTGGTCGAGGCCCAACCAAAGGGCCTAAACCCCTCACCCTCCACGGGAGTGAACCCACATGGGTATGAAGGACCAATTCCAGGACAAGTCCCAGGGCAAGCAGAAGGGCGCCCAGCGCGGCCAGCAGCAGCCCCAGCGCGGTCAGCAGCAGCCCCAGCGCGGTCAGCAGCAGCCCCAGCGGGGTCAGCAGCAGACCGAGCGCGGCCGCCAGAACGTGCGGGACATCGACGAGTCCGAGCACGACATGCGTGACCGCATGGACATGGACTACGACGCCTGACGTCGGCGGTCCGGTGGAAGGGGTGCCCCGCGCGGGGCACCCCTTCTCATGTCCGCGGCGGCAGCTTCGGCCGCGAGCGGTCCGGTACGTCGCTGTAGTCGGGCGGGGCCGCCGCCGGGTTGGTGGTCAGCAGGTCCAGGGCCAGCTGCACCGCGTCGTCCATCTCGACATGGCGGCCCTCCGCCCAGTCCAGCGGGGTGCGCAGGATGTCCAGGTCGGGGGCGACGCCGTGGTTCTCCACGGACCAGCCGTAGGCGTCGAACCAGGCCGCGTTCATTGGCACCGTGATCACCGTGCCGTCGCCCAGCCGGTGCCGCCCGGTCATGCCGACCACACCGCCCCAGGTGCGCTGGCCGACGACCGGCCCGAGCTTGAGCAGTTTGAAGGCCGCCGTGATCATGTCGCCGTCGGAGGAGGTCGCCTCGTCGGCGAGGGCGACGATCGGGCCGCGGGGCGCGTTCGAGGCGTACGACACGGGCTGGGCGTTGCGGGTCAGGTCCCAGCCGAGGATGGTCCGGGTGAGCTTCTCGACGACCAGCTCGCTGATGTGCCCGCCCGCGTTGCCCCGCACGTCCACGATCAGCGCGGGCCGGGAGACCTCCATGCGCAGGTCCCGGTTGAACTGGGCCCAGCCCGAGCCGCCCAGGTCGGGGATGTGCAGATAGCCGCACTTGCCGCCGCTCAACTCCCGTGTGACCTCGCGGCGTTTGGCCACCCAGTCCTGGTAGCGCAGCGGCCGCTCGTCGATCAGGGGGACGACGGCGACCCGCCGCGGCGGGCCCGTCTCGCCCTCGGCCGGGGCGAAGGTCAGCTCCACGGTCGTACCGCCCGAACCCGCCAGCAGCGGATACGGACCCGTCACCGGGTCCACCGGCCGGCCGTCCACGTGGGTGAGCACGGCGCCCTCCCGGATGCCCGTACCGGCCAGCGGGGAGCGGGCCTTGGAGTCGGAGGAGTCGCCGGGCAGGATCCGCTTGACCGTCCAACGGCCTTCCCGGCACACCAGGTTGGCGCCCAGCAGGCCCTGGAAGCGCTGGTAGTGCGGCGGTCCCTCGTTGCGGCGGGCGGGGGTGACATAGGCGTGGGAGGTGCCCAGCTCGCCCAGCACCTCGCGCAGCAGGTCGGCGAACTCGTCGGGGGAGGCGACCCGTTCGACCAGCGGCCGGTACTGGTCGAGGATCGCGTTCCAGTCGATGCCGCACATGTGCGGCTCCCAGAAGTAGTCCCGGATGAGGCGGCCGGCCTCCGCGTACGCCTGGCGCCACTCGGCGGGCGGGTCGACCTCGTGCAGGATGCGGCGCAGGTCGATCCAGGTCGTGGTGTCGCCGTCGCCGGGCTCGGTCGCGGGGACGGCCCGCAGGTCGCCCTCGTCCATGAGCACCAGCCGGGTGCCGTCGCCGCTCACCGAGAACCAGTCGAGGTGGTCGACGAGCTGGGACTTCTTCGCCTTGGTGAGGTTGAAGTACTCCAGCGTGGGCCGCTCACTGGGGTCGTTGGGGTTCGCGAACGTCTCGCCCAGCGCGCCCGAGATCGGCCAGCGCAGCCAGACCAGGCCGCCGCCCGAGACCGGCAGCAGCCCCGAGTACTTGGAGGCGGAGACCGGGAACGGGGTGACCCTGCTCTCCAGCCCCTCGACCTCCACGGTCACCGCGCCGCCCTCGCCGGTCTCCTCGTCCTCCACGGGGTCCAGGCCCCCGGCGGCCGGCCGGCCCTCGGGGTTCAGGGCGAAGGGGGAGGGGGTGGCCGAGGACAGCGGGACCAGGTACGGGCGGCAGCCGAGCGGGAAGGACAGGTCGCCGGTGTGGACGTCGTACACCGGGTCGAAGCCGCGCCAGGACAGGAAGGCCAGATAGCGGCCGTCCCGGGTGAAGACCGGGTTCTCGTCCTCGAAGCGGCCGTTGGTCACGTCGAGGACCTGTCGGTCGCCCTGTCCGAGACCGGAGATCCGGGCCATCTTGATCTGCCGGAGCGACCGGCCGATCCCCGGATGCGACCAGGTCAGCCAGGAGCCGTCCGGTGAGAAGGCCAGGTCCCGCACCGGGCCGTTGATGGACCGGATCAGCTCGGTCACCTCGCCGTTCGACTCCTCGTCCGTGTCGATCAGCAGCAGCCGTCCGTCGTGGGCGGCGACGGCGAGGCGCTCGCCCGGCGGGTCCGAGGCCAGTTCCAGGACCCGGCCCAGCTCGCCGGAGGCCAGCCGGCGCGGCGCGCGGTCGCCGCTGGCGCGGGGCAGATGGGAGATCTCGATCGCGTCCTCGCCCTCGGCGTCCGTGACGTAGGCGATCTGCCCGGTCGAGCCCAGCATCTCCGGGAGCCGGACCCGTACGCCGGGCGTGTCCGAGATGGTGCGCGCGGGGCCGTCGCGGTGGGTGAGCCAGTACAGGCTGCCGCGGACCACGACGGCGCTGGCCCGGCCGGTCTCGTCGACCGAGATGCCGTCCACGTGCCGGGCGGCCGGCACCTGGTACCTCCGGCGTCCCGCGCGCGCTCCGGACAGGCGCACATCGAGCCGGCGCGGCACCGAGTCCGCCGACAGGTCGTCCACCAGCCACAGGTCGCCCGCGCACTGATACACCACCCGCGTGCCGTCACTGGCGGCGTGCCGGGCGTAGAAGGCGTCGTGGTCGGTGTGGCGGCGCAGGTCGGAGCCGTCGTAGGCGCAGGAGTAGAGGTTGCCGATGCCCTCGTGGTCGGAGAGGAAGGCGATCCGGCCGCCGACGAACATGGGGCAGTCCAGATGGCCGCCGATGCCGGGGAGCAGCCGCTGCCCGTGCAGCCACAGCCGGCCCATGGCGCCGCCCCGGTACCGCTTCCAGGCGGCCGGTTCGTGCGGCGGGGTGCCGGTCAGGAGCAGGGTCCGGTGCCCCTCGTCGAGGTCGGCGACCTGGATGTCGGCGACCGGGCCCCAGGGGAGCTTGCGGCCCGGGTCGCCGTCGGTGGAGACCTTGTAGGCCCAGGTGAAGTACGAGAAGGGCTGGCTGTGGGAGGCGACGGCGAGGATCTCCGCCCCGCCGTTCTCGGAAGGCGTCCAGCCGCACACCCGGGTGTCCGCGCTTCCCCAGTGCGTCAGCTGCCGGCCCGGCCCGCCCTCCACGCCGACCACGTGGATCTCGGGCACCAGGCTGCGCCAGCTCGTGTACGCGATCGTTCGGCCGTCGGGCGAGAAGCGGGGGTGGCCGGTCTTGGTGCGGTCCACCGTGAGCCGCCAGGCGCGGCCCGGGGAGCCGAGGGGGGCCAGCCAGAGGTCGTCCTCGGCCACGAAGCACAGCAGTTCGCCGCTGAGGTGCGGCAGGCGCAGATAGCTCACCTCCCCATGCTTTTCCGGGGGATGGAGCGGAGCAACTTGTGAAATTTCCGGGCGACCGACCAGGGCGTGACCCAGGACACGTACGAAACGGTTTCGTTTCGCATGAGGGGTGCGCTACATTCGTCACGTACGAAACCGTGTCGTTCGGAGTGGGAAGGTGGGAACGATGACCGAGGTCGCCACGGCGCGCCGCAGTCGTATCACCCCCGAGCGTGAGGCCGAGTTGTACGAGGCCGTGCTCGACCTGCTCCGCGAAGTCGGCTACGACGCCCTCACCATGGACGCCGTGGCGGCCCGCACCCGGTCCAGCAAGGCGACGCTCTACCGCCAGTGGGGCGGCAAGGCCGAGCTGGTGGCGAAGGCCGTGCGGCACAGCAAGCCGGGCGGCTCGGCCGACGAGGTCGACACCGGATCGCTCAAGGGCGATCTGCACGCCCTCACGCAGCGCTCGGACGACTGCGAGATGGAACAGAACTCCGCGTTGATGCGGGGCCTGGCCATGGCGATGCACGGCAACCCGGACCTCCTGAAGGCGTTCCGGGAGCATCTCATCGAGCCGGAGATGGCGGAGTTCCGTCGCGTGATCCAGCGGGCGATCGACCGGGGAGAGGTCCGTGCGGACAACCCGGCGATCGGGTTCGTGATGCACATGATGATCGGCGGGTTCGCAGCACGCACGCTCATCGACGAGCAGCCCCCGACGCAGGCGTTCCTCCTTTCGTACATCGACGCCGTGGTCCTCCCCGCCCTCGGCGTTTCCACCGACTGACAAGTCCCCTCAGCCCCACCTGACGTCACCGCTCACGTCGTCGGGCCGATCACCCCTGCCACCCACGGGGCTGGTCACCCCTGCCCTGAACACCCCACGACTGACCGGGAGTACGACCTCGTGGCCACGTTCCTCTACAAACTGGGCCGACTCGCCTTCCGGCGACGGCACTTCGTCGCCCTCATATGGGTGGCGCTGCTGACGCTGGCGGGCGTCGGCGCGGCGAGTGCCCCCGCGGCCGGCAACACCTCCTTCTCCGTCCCCGGCACGGAGGCCCAGAAGGCCTTCGACCTGCTGGAACAGCGCTTCCCCGGCATGAGCGCCGACGGCGCCACCGCGCGCGTCGTCTTCAAGGCGCCGAGCGGCGAGAAGATGACCGCCGCCGCCAACAAGAAGATCGTGAAGAAGACGGTCGCGGAGCTGAAGGACGGCTCCGAGGTCGCCTCCGTCGCCGACCCGTACCAGAGCAGGGCCGTCAGCAAGAACGGCACGGTCGCGTACGCGTCGGTCAAGTACAAGGTCTCGGGCATGGAGCTCAAGGACTCCACGCGCGACGCCCTCAAGGAGGCCGCGCAGGACGCGCGGGAGGCCGGGCTGACCGTCGAGGTCGGCGGTGACGCCCTCAACACGACTCCCGAGACTGGCGCCACCGAGGTCATCGGCATCGCGATCGCCGCGGTCGTCCTCGTCATCACCTTCGGCTCGCTGCTCGCGGCCGGACTGCCGCTGGTCACCGCCCTCATCGGCGTCGGTATCGGCGTCTCCACCATCGCCGCGCTCGCCAGCGCCCTGGACCTCGGCTCCACCACGTCCACCCTGGCCTCGATGATCGGCCTCGCGGTCGGCATCGACTACGCGCTGTTCATCGTCTCCCGCTACCGCGCCGAACTGGCCGAGGGCCGAGAGCGCGAGGAAGCGGCCGGGCGGGCCGCCGGCACCGCGGGCTCCGCGGTGGTCTTCGCGGGCCTGACCGTGGTGATCGCCCTGGTCGGTCTGTCCGTGGTCAACATTCCGATGCTGACCAAGATGGGCGTCGCCGCCGCGGGCACGGTCGCCATCGCGGTCCTGATCGCACTCACCCTGATCCCGGCGCTGCTCGGCTACGCGGGCCGCAAGGTGCGGCCGGCCGGCGAGAAGAGCAAGCTGCTCGGCGGCGGGCGCAAGGCCAAGCACCCCCACAAGGCCGGCCGGCCGAACATGGGCACGCGCTGGGCGAGCTTCGTCGTGCGCCGCCCGGTCGCCGTCCTCCTCCTGGGCGTCGTCGGCCTCGGTGCCGCGGCCGTCCCCGCCGCTTCGCTGGAACTGGGCCTGCCCGACGACGGCTCCCAGCCGACGTCGACGACCCAGCGCCGCGCCTACGACCTGCTCTCCGAGGGCTTCGGCCCCGGCTTCAACGGCCCCCTGATGCTCGTGGTCGACGCCAAGGACAGCGACCACCCCAAGGCCGCCTTCAAGGAGGTCGGCAAGGAGATCAAGGCTCTCAAGGACGTTGTGACCGTCACCCCGGCCGTGCCCAACAAGGCCGGTGACACCGCGACGATCACCGTGATCCCCAACTCCAAGCCGTCCTCGGCGACCACCGAGGACCTGGTGCACGCGATCCGTGACAAGGGCACGGAGATCAAGGCCGACACGGACGCGCAGGTCCTGGTCACCGGCACGACGGCGATGAACATCGACACGTCGCAGAAGCTGAACGACGCGCTCGTCCCGTACCTGGCCCTGGTCGTCGGCCTGGCCTTCCTCCTGCTGATCCTCGTCTTCCGCTCGGTCCTGGTCCCCCTGAAGGCGGCCCTCGGCTTCCTGCTGAGCGTGCTGGCGGCCCTCGGCGCCGTCGTCGCGGTCTTCCAGTGGGGCTGGCTGTCCGGCCTGATGGGCGTCGAGGAGACCGGACCCATCATGTCGATGATGCCGATCTTCATGGTCGGCGTGGTCTTCGGCCTCGCCATGGACTACGAGGTGTTCCTCGTGACCCGGATGCGGGAGGCGTACGTCCACGGCGAGAAGCCGAGCCAGGCCGTGGTGACCGGATTCAAGCACGGCGCCCGGGTGGTGACCGCCGCCGCGGTGATCATGATCGCCGTCTTCTCCGGCTTCATCGGGTCCAGCGAGTCGATGATCAAGATGATCGGCTTCGGCCTGGCGGTCGCGGTGTTCTTCGACGCCTTCATCGTCCGGATGGCGATCGTCCCGGCGGTGCTCGCGCTGCTCGGCAAGAAGGCCTGGTGGCTGCCGAAGTGGCTGGACCGCGCCCTGCCCAACGTGGACGTGGAGGGCGAGGGCCTGCGCGCCCGCGACGACGACCGGCCGCGGGACGGGGACGCGGACCGGGAGCTGGTGCACGCCTGACGCGCCGCTTCCGCTGAAGGACCGGCCGGCGAGGGATCCGTGGGGACGGGGCGCTCTCGCCGGCCTCTTTCATGCGGTGAAGCCCGGTCGTTCATGCTGTGAAACCCGGTCGCCCGCCCCGTACACACACCGCTAGCGTGCCCCGCATGACGACGACAGCCGCCACTGACGCCGACGCCGAGGGCTCCGGAGCCCACCCCCGCTTCGCCGCGGCCCTGGAGGAACTGGGCCTCGGGGAACTCCACTCCCGGATCAGACGTTTCCCGGACGCCACCCGCACCTCCGCCGAGGCCGCCGCGGCCATCGGCTGCGAGCTGAGCCAGATCTGCAAGTCGCTGGTCTTCGCCGCCGACAGGGTGCCGGTCCTTGTGCTCATGGACGGGGCGTCCCGGGTGGACGTGGAGCGGGTGCGCGAGGAACTCGGAGCCGAGGCCGTCACCCGGGCCAGGGCCGATGTCGTACGGGAGACGACCGGGTATGCGATCGGGGGCGTGCCGCCCTTCGGGCACCGGACCCGCACCCGGGTGCTCGCCGACCGGTCGCTGCTGGAGCACGACCTCGTGTGGGCCGCCGCCGGGACCCCGCACACGGTCTTCCCCATGGAGCCGACGACACTGATCGCCCATGCGGGCGGCACTCTGGTGGACGTGCGCGAGCGCACCTCGTGACGCCGCTGGTCACCGCGGCCGTCCTGCTCGCCGCGGTCACGCACGCCAGCTGGAACGCGATCGCCCACCGCATCACCGACAAGCTCGTCGGGTTCACCCTGATCCTGGCCGGCGGTGTCCTCATCGGGCTGGCCCTGGTGCCGTTCGCGGCGCTCCCGGCGGCCGCGGCATGGCCGTACCTGCTCTGCTCCGCGGCCATCCACGTCGTGTACGTCGTCCTGCTGATGGCGTCCTTCCGGCTCGGCGACTTCGGGCAGGCCTACCCCATCGCGCGCGGCACCGCCCCGCTGGTCGTCACCGTCTTCGCGGCCGTCTTCGCCCACGAGGTGCCCGACCGCTGGGCCGCCGCCGGTATCGCCCTGTCCTGCGCCGGACTCACCGGCGTCGCCCTGTGGGGCCTGCGCGGGCGCCGGCCGAACCGGGCCGCGATCGGGGCCGCCCTCGCGACGGGGCTGTCCATCGCCTCGTACACCGTCGTCGACGGGCTCGGCGTGCGGGCCTCGGGCTCCCCGCTCGGGTACACCGCCTGGCTGATGGTGGTCCAGGGCGTGGTGATCCCGGCGTACGCCGTCCGGCGCTGGCACGGGAAGACGGTCGCCCTGCTGCGTCCGTTCGCCGCCCTCGGGCTGTTCGGCGCGTTTCTCTCCGTCTCCGCATACGGGTTGGTGCTGTGGGCGCAGACCCGGGCCGCGCTGGCGCCGATCGCGGCGCTGCGGGAGTCGTCGATCATCGTCGGAGCCGCGATCGGGGCGCTGATCTTCAAGGAGCGGTTCGGAGCGCCCCGGATCGCCGCCGCGGGACTGCTGGTGCTGGGTATCGGGCTGATGCTGCACGCCGGGTAGCGGCGCGGGGGAGTGGACCGCGCCGTCGGACTGCTCCGTGCCGCCGCCGGGAACGCGCGTGCCTGAACGACCATGGAGACGGCGCCTGAGCGACCATGCTGAAGGCTCGTACTCATCGCACGGATCAGGAAGTTGACGTCATGACAGACAAGCTCACCGTGAGCGTCCTGGGCACCGGGATCATGGGGGCCGCGATGGCCCGCAACCTCACGAAGGCCGGGCACACCGTCCGTGTCTGGAACCGCACCCGCGCCAAGGCCGAGCCGCTGGCCGCCGACCGCGCCCACGTCGCCGACACCCCCGCCGAGGCCGTCCAGGGCGCCGATGTCGTCCTGACCATGCTGTACGACGGCCACACCGTCCTGGAGGTCATGCGGGAGGCGGCGCCCGCACTGCGCCCCGGCGCGGCTTGGGTGCAGTCGACCACCGCCGGCCTGGACTCGGCCGTCGACCTGGCCGGCTTCGCCCGCGACCACGGCCTCGTCTTCTACGACGCCCCGGTCCTCGGCACCCGCCAGCCCGCGGAGGCCGGACAGCTGACCGTCCTGGCCGCCGGTCCGGAGGAGGGCCGGGCGGCGGTCAAGCCCGTGTTCGACGCGGTCGGCGCCCGTACGGTGTGGACCGGCGACGACGGGGCGGCGGGCAGCGCCACCCGGCTCAAGCTGGTCGCCAACAGCTGGGTCCTCGCGGCCACCGCGGCGACCGGCGAGGTCCTCGCCCTGTCCCAGGCGCTCGGCGTCGACCCGCACGACTTCTTCGACCTCATCGAGGGCGGGCCGCTCGACATGGGGTACCTGCGGGCCAAGGCGGCCATGGTGCTGGACGACCGGCTGTCCCCGGCCCAGTTCGCGGTGGCCACGGCCGAGAAGGACGCGCGGCTGATCGTCGGGGCCGGTGAGGACAACGGCGTCCGCCTCGACGTGGCCGCAGCCGCGGCGGAGCGCTTCGCACGCGCCGCCGCCCAGGGCCATGCCGACGAGGACATGGCCGCCGCGTACTTCGCCAGCTTCGACGGGAAGCCGGCTTCCTGAGGAGAAGCCCGTTTCAGAAGCCCGTTTCCTGACGGAAAGACAGTTTCTGGGCCGACGTGACGCCGGGGGCGTCGAGGAGCACCCTGGAAGCAGTGATTCCGGAGGTGGTCCTCATGATCCACACCACTGTGGGATGGCACGTCGAGCTGGAGTTCCAGGAGGACGATCAGCACACGCGGGCGGCCGCGCTGGTGCGTCTGCCCGACGGCAGTGAGGTACGGGCGCACGGGAGTGCCAGCAGGCACCACACCGACGCAAATCAGCCACGCGTCGGCGAGGAGATAGCCGGCGCACGGGCGCTCAACGAACTGGCGATGCAGTTGCTGACCAAGGCACACGGAGAGATCGACTCGGCGTCCGGGCGGACCTCGCACCCGATCAACGTGTGACGCGCTCCAGGGCCGCCCGCACCGCCCGCACCAGCGCCTGGGCCCGTGGGTCCGCGGTCACGCTCTTGCGGAAGCCGTTGGTGACGTAGCCGAAGGCGATGCCCGATCCGGGATCGGCGAAGGCGAGGGCGCCACCGCGGCCCGGGTGGCCGAAGGAGCCGGCGGACAGCAGCGGCGACGCGCTGCCGTGCAGCATGTAGCCGAGGCCGAACCGGGTGTTCACCACGAGCACGCGGTCCGGCCCGGCGGACTGCTCGCCCCGGGCCGACTCGACCGTCGCGGGGCGGAACAGCCGGGTGCCGCCGTCCACCTCGCCGATCAGGGAGGCGTAGAAGCGGGCCAGTCCGTCGGCGGTGGCGATGCCGTTGGAGGCGGGGAGGGCGGCCGCGCGATAGGCGGGGGCGTTCTCGTCGGGGAGCGGGGTGATCGCGGCGAAGGCACGGCGGGTCAGCGACTCCGGGTCGGCGTAGGCCTCGGAGACGGACCGCTTGGGACGGGTCTTCAGCACGCCGCCCGCCTCGGCGGCCTCGACGGGGCCGACCCGGCCCACGCGCGCGGCTTCCGACTCCGGCAGGCCGAGCCAGAGGTCGGCGCCGGCCGGCCCGGCGATCTCGGTCGCGATGAACTCACCGACCGGGCGGCCGGTGACGCGCCGCACCAGCTCACCGGTGAGCCAGCTGTACGTCTGCGCGTGGTAACCGTGGTCGGTGCCCGGTTCCCACACCGGCGCCTGGGCGGCGACGGCCCGGGCGCCGAAGTCGGGGTCCACGGCCTGCTCCGGCGTCAGCGGGCGGTCGAGCACGGGGACACCGGCGCGGTGCGCGAGCACGTGCCGGACCAGCGTGCTCTCCTTGCCCGCCGCCTTGAACTCCGGCCAGTACTCGCCCACCGGCGCGTCCAGGTCCAGTTCTCCGCGCTGGTGCAGGAGCAGCAGCGCGGCGGCGGCGACGCCCTTGGTCGCGGAGCGCACGATCTGCGCGGTGCCGGGTTCCCAGGGGGCCGTACCGTCGACGTCCTTCGTCCCGCCCCACAGATCGACCACCCGGTGCCCGTGCCGGTACACGGAGACGGCCGCGCCGCGGTCGCCGAGCAGCCCGAAGTTGCGCGCGAACGCCGCCCTGACGGGCTCGAAGCCCTCGGCGACTGTGCCGTTCACGTCCACATCCACGCCCACGCCCGGTCCCTCCACTTGCTTGCGACAGCGAGTGAAACACGGGATTGCGGCCTTGGATTCCTCGGCGGGGTGCCGGAGCCGGTTACGGTTTGGTGTCCTGCGGTCCGCTCTCGTGGTCGGCGGGGCGCGGAGGCCGAGCGGGCAGTGGTCGTAGGTGTACACGGACGTGCCGTCGTGGGTGCGCAGTTCCAGGCGCTCACAGCACCGAGTCGGACTTGTCGCCCTCGGTCACCCAGGACCCGTGGGTCTTGGTGGTCAGCTCCGGCCAGGCATAGGCGCGCACCGACCGGAGCCTGCGCAGCACGACGCCCCCGGCGTACCGGTAGAGCACACCCCGGTGCCAGCCGAACCGGTGGCCGAAGGCGATGAGCAGCGGCCCCACCAGCGCGACCGCGGCCGGCACGGCGGTGCGCTCGTCCCAGAGCCCCCGGCAGAGCCGTATGACGACACTCGGCGGGAACACGATCCAGTGCGGCCCGAAGAGGACGAGCGAGACGATCCAGACCAGGAGCGGGGCGTGCCGGTCGGTGTCGACGAGCCCGCCCAGGCCCCCGGGGTTGTATCCGGACCGGGTCGTGCCGTCACCCCCGGCGCAGGGCTCAGCCCAGGACGATCGTCACGTCGATGTTGCCGCGCGTCGCGTTGGAGTACGGGCACACCTCGTGGGCCGCGTCGACCAGCTTCGCCGCGATGTCCGCGTCGAGGACCGGGAGGGAGACGCTGAGGGCGACGGCCAGACCGTAGCCGCGGTGCTTGTTCGGGCCGATGCCGACCTTCGCGGCGACGGTGGAGCCGGTCAGGTCGTAGCCCGCGCGGTTGCCGACCAGGATCAGCGCGTTGTGGAAGCAGGAGCTGTAGCCGGCGGCGAACAGCTGCTCCGGGTTGGTGCCGTTGCCGTCCCCGCCCAGTTCCGGCGGCATCGCGACCTTCAGCTCGATCGCGCCGTCCTGACTGGTGACGAACCCGTCCCGGCCACCGTGCGCGGTGGCTTCGGCGACGTACATGATCTTCGTCGGACGGGTGTCGACAGCGGTGCCGTCGGTTGCAGCGGTGCCGTCAGTCATGGTCGGCCTTCCCCGGAACAAGTGTGCGCAAGTACATCGTGCACAAGGTACTGGCCGGTAGGTCAGTTGTCGCCCTCAGGGCTCGATAACCGTGGGTAACGTGCGGTCAGCGCCGGGTGGAGGCGTGTTCGGCGCGCTCCGCGAGCCGCCACAACTCCTCGCGCAGCCGCGCGATCTCCTCAGTGCCCAGCCCCGTCGTCGTGAGCAGCGCGCCGGGCACCCGCGCCGCGCGCTCCCGGAGCTCCGCACCGCGCTCGGTGCAGGCGACGAGCACCGAGCGCTCGTCCCGCGCCGAGCGCTCGCGGCACACCAGACCCGCCGCCTCCAGCCGCTTCAGCAGCGGCGACACCGTGCCGTAGTCGAGGCGCAGGGCGGCGGCCAGCTCCTTCACCGTGGTCTCGCCGCGCTCCCACAGCACGAGCAGGACGAGGTACTGCGGATAGGTCAGGCCGAGTTCGTCGAGGAGCGGGCGGTACGCCGCGGTCACGGCGCGCTGGGCGGCGTACAGCGCGAAGCAGAGCTGGTCGTCAAGCAGCAGCGACCCGGCGTCCTCTTGATGCGTCACACGCCCATTGTCCCGGACGAGCCGGGACGGCCGTCACGGAAACGCGTCAGGTCCGCTCGGCGGCGGCCGGAACGGATCTCGGGTCGAAGCCGAAGGGCAGCTCCAGACGGTGGGCGCGCATCAGCGCGTCGTCGGACAGGAGGTCGCCCGTCGGGCCGTCAGCGGCGATCACGCCGTCGCTCAGGATCAGCGAGCGCGGGCACAGTTCCAGTGCGTAGGGCAGGTCGTGCGTGACCATCAAGACCGTGACGTCCAGCGAGCGCAGGATGTCGGCCAGTTCGCGGCGGGAGGCCGGGTCCAGGTTGGAGGACGGCTCGTCGAGGACGAGGATCTCCGGCTCCATCGCCAGGACCGTCGCGACCGCGACCCGGCGGCGCTGGCCGAAGGACAGATGGTGCGGCGGCCGGTCGGCGAAGTCCTGCATGCCGACCCGCTCCAGGGCCGTACGCACCCGCTCCTCCAGCGCGGCCCCCTTCAGCCCGGCCGCGGCCGGGCCGAACGCCACGTCCTCCCGCACGGTCGGCATGAAGAGCTGGTCGTCCGGGTCCTGGAAGACGATGCCGACCTTCCGCCTGATCTCGGCCATGTGCTCCCGGCCGACCGGCAGCCCGGCCACGGTCACCGTGCCGGTACCGCCGCCCAGGATGCCGTTGAGGTGCAGCACCAGGGTCGTCTTGCCGGCGCCGTTCGGGCCGAGCAGCGCGACCCGTTCGCCGCGCCCGATCGAGAAGTCCACGCCGAACAGGGCCTGGTGTCCGTCGGGGTACGCGAAGGCCAGTCCGGCCACTTCGAGCGAAGGTTTCACAGGGTCCATCCCAGCAGGCAGACGACGAGGGCGGCGCAGGGGAGGGCGAGGGCGTACGACCACTGCGCCCGGGACGCGGTCACCTCGTCGATGACCGGCATCGAACCGGCGTATCCCCGGCTCACCATGGCCAGATGCACGCGCTCGCCGCGCTCGTAGGAACGGATGAAGAGCGCGCCGGCCGACTTGGCGAGCACTCCCCAGTGGCGTACGCCGCTCGCCTCGAAGCCGCGCGACTCCCGGGCGATCCGCATCCGGCGCATCTCGTCGGTGATGACGTCGCCGTAGCGGATCATGAAGGACGCGATCTGGACGAGCAACGGCGGGAGTTTGAGGCGCTGCAGACCGAGGAGGAGTTCGCGCAGCTCGGTGGTGGCGGCCAGGAGCACGGAGGCGGCGACGCCCAGCGTGCCCTTGGCGAGCACGTTCCAGGCGCCCCACAGACCGTTGACGCTCAGCGACAGGCCGAGGACGTCCACCCGCGCGCCCTCCGCAACGAACGGCATGAGCACCGCGAAGGCGACGAACGGCACCTCGATCAGCAGCCGCTTCAGCAGGAAGCCGGCGGGCACGCGCGCGAGGTACGCCACGAAGGCGAGCAGCGTGGCGTACAGCCCGAACGCCCACATCGCCTCGCGCGGGGTCGACACCACGACCACCACGAAGGCGAAGACGGCGGCCAGCTTGGTGTGCGGCGGCAGCGCGTGCACGGGGGAGTGCCCGTGCCGGTAGAGCCTGTGCGCGTGTCCCGCCCCCATGTCAGACGCCCGTGCCCGCGGGCGAGACGTCCTGCGTACGACGCCTGCGCACCGCCCAGAACACGGTGCTGCCCGCGACGACCGTGACCCCGACGCCGATCACGCCCGCGAGTCCGCCGGAGAGGCGGGCGTCGGAGACGTCCTTCACGCCGTAGTCGGCGAGCGGCGAGTCGGCGGACGCGTGCTTCTCCGCCTTCTGGTCGATGCCCTGGTCGTGCGCGATCTTCTCCAGGCCGTCGGGGTCGGCGGAGGCGTAGAAGCTGACGAACCCGGCGAGCACCAGGGAGGTGACCAGACCGGTGATCCACAGCGTGCGGTGCGACCGGGCGGTGACGGGGACGGGCCGGGCGGCGGGCGCGTCGACGAGCTCGCCGTTCACCCGGAGCTTCAGGCGCTGCCGGAGTCCGCGGGCGCCGTACACGAGGTCCGGCCGTACGGCGATGACGGCGCCGACCGTGAGCGCGGTGATCGCGGCCTCGCCGATGCCGATGAGGACATGGACGCCGATCATCGCGGTGGCGACCTTGCCGATGGCGACGTCGGTGGTGCCGCCGACCGCGTAGATGAGTGTGAAGGTGACGGCGGCGGCCGGGACGGAGACGACTGCGGCGACGAAGGAGGCGACGGTCACCGAGCGCCGCTTGCGGGGGAGCACCTTCACCAGGCCGCGGAAGACGGCGTACGACACGACCGTCGTGACGATCGCCATGTCCGTGATGTTGACGCCGAGCGCGGTGAGGCCGCCGTCCGCGAAGAGGATGCCCTGCATCAGCAGGACGACGGAGACACAGAGCACCCCCGTGTAGGGGCCGACGAGTATCGCGGCGAGGGCGCCGCCGAGCAGATGGCCGCTTGTTCCGGCCGCGACGGGGAAGTTGAGCATCTGTACGGCGAAGATGAACGCCGCAACCAGTCCGGCAAGCGGGGCGGTGCGCTCGTCGAGCTCGCGGCGCGCGCCGCGCAGGCTCATGGCGAGGGCGCCGGCGGCAACCACTCCGGTGACCGCCGAGGTGGGGGCGTCGATGAATCCGTCAGGTACGTGCACCATTTGATTTTAGTGGCTTGTTGCGAACGTTTTGCAAGAGCGAGGAGCTGGTGTATGCGCATCGCACACCTGAGATACGCAGGGTTCGATGAGCGCAATCCGGGAAATATGCGACATTGGAGTGAAGGCGGAGGCGTGACTTCCGCACAGGTGACGCAGCGTGAGAGGGCCGGCCGATGTCTGTAGTCGAGCAGTACGCGCGAGCCCACATAGTCACGGACGAGAACGTGAACCTCCAGGAGGATCCGGCGGTCCCGGTCGTCCTGCGCTATGACCCCGACGCGGACCCCCGGTCGGTGCGGGTCGGACTTCCCGGGCCGCACGAGTGGACGTTCGCCCGTGCGCTGCTGGAACAGGGGTTGCGGGCACCGGTCGAGAGCGGTGACGTACGGGTGTGGCCGTGCGGCCGGGTCCAGGCCGTGGTGGAGTTCCACTCCCCGGGCGGGGTCGAGGTGGTGCAGTTCGAGTCGAAGACTCTGCTGCGGTTCCTGAGGCGGACGTACATGGCCGCCGAGCCCGTGGCCCATTGAGGGCCGTGCCTCCCGCCGGGGCTCAGCTCCCCATCTTCAGCAGCGCCGCCACGATCGGGCCCGCCGTGTCGCCGCCGTGGCCACCGGCCTGGACCACGCCCGCGGCCGCGAGGTCGCCGCGGTACGCGGTGAACCACCCGTTGGGCTTCTTCTGGCCGTCGACCTCCGCCGAGCCGGTCTTGGCGCCGTAGTCGGGGCCGAGACCGGACATCGCCTCGGCCGCCGTGCCGTACGCGGCCGTGTACCGCATCAGTTCACGCAGCTGGGAGAGTGTGGCCGCGGACATGGTGCGGGTGGCGGTGGCCGTCTTGCGGTGGTCCACGCTCGGGGAGACCAGATAGGGCTGGTGGAAGGTGCCCGCCTTGATCGTCGAGGCGACCGACGCCATGTTCAGCGGGTTCATCCGCACCCCGCCCTGCCCGATCAGGGAGGCCGCCATCTGGGCCGCCGACTGCACCGGCACCGAGCCGTCGAAGGTCGGGACGCCGATCGCCCAGTTGTTCATGGACAGACCGAAGACCTGCTGGGCCTGGTTCGTCAGATCCGAATTGCCCAGCTTCTCCGCCTGGCTGATGAAGGCGGTGTTGCAGGAGCGTGCGAAGCTCGCCTTGAACGTGCCGCCCTTGATCTCGAAGTCGTTGTCGTTGTGGAAGGTCCAGCCGCCGTACTTCACCGTCTTGGGACAGGGGTGGTCCTTGTCCGCGGACGCCAGGTGTTTCTCGATCAGCAGCGACGACGTGATGACCTTCATCGTGGAGCCGGGCGCCAGCGAGCCCTGGAAGGCCGTGTTGAAGCCATGGCTGGTGTTGGCCACCGCGAGGATCTCCCCGCTCGACGGGCGCATGACCACGACCGAGGCCCGCTCCTGCTTGGTCACCTGCTTCTCGGCGGCCGCCTGGAGGGCCGGGCTCAGCGTCGTCCGCACCGTGCCCGGGGTGCCCTTGCTGAGCTCCACGAGTGTCTTGTCGGAGAGCTTGTCCGCCGTGGACGCCTTGCCGCGCACCACGCGCAGCTCGACGCCCGCCTTGCCGCCCGCCGTCTTGCCGAACTTCTCACGCAGCCCGTCGAGCACCGTCCCCAGGGAGGGGAACTTCGCGGCGGTCAGCTCCCCTCCGTCGCGGTCCAGCGCCTTGATGGGCGGGGTGCCGGACTCGCCGGTGACCAGCTTGTCGCCGTCCTTCAGGTCCGGGTGGACGACGGAGGCGTGCCAGTCGACCAGCGGCTTCCCGTCGCGGGCGCGGCGGACGACGGTGAGCGAGCTGTCGTAGGCCAGCGGCTTGCTGACGCCCTTGTAGGTGACCGTGCCCTTGACGGAGAAGGGGACCTTGGCGCCGGTGCGGGTGCCGGCGGTGAGCGTGACGTCCTTGATGCGGGCGTCCTTGGAGTAGCCGCTGAGCAGGGTGGTGGCGGCACCGGAGTCGTCCGTGGCGGCCGCGGCCAGGTTCACCCTGCCCTGCTGCCAGGCCGTGAGAAAGCGCTCGGCGGTGGTTCGCACCTCGGTCGCGGACGGCGGACCGGTCCTGACCGTCTTGTGGTCGCCGGTGGCGGCGGCCCGCCCCTCGGCCGCGGCGCCGCCGTAGAGCAGGTAGACGCCGAGGCCTGCGCCGCCGAGGGCCGCGGCGATCATCCCGCCGACGACCGCGGGTCTGGTGGTCCGTCGCTCGACGACGCGCCTTCTCTTGCCCACTGCCTCAGTTCCTCCGCGAATTCCCCAGGGTCCCCGCTGCCCTCGTAGCCCTCACGCTCCTCAACGACATCACCCACCCTAGAGTCCCTTCCTGTACGAGTGACTTCAGCCGCCGGTCCGTAGCACATCTGCGACAATCGGCCCGGCCGCGTCAATGCCGTGGCCGCCGTCCTGGGTCATGGCCGCGGCCGCGATGTCATTGCGGTATCCGGTGAACCAGCTGTTGGACTTCGCCTGTCCCTCGACCTCCGCGGAGCCGGTCTTCGCGCCGATGCTGCCGCTCAGGCCGCGCATCACGCCGGCCGCTGTGCCGCTGACCGCGGTGCGGTTCATCATCGACCGCAGCTGCTGGACCGTGCCGGCCGTCAGGCCCCGGGCCGTGGCCAGATCGCGGCCGTCGAGCTTCTGCGACACGATCACCGGCTGCCGGAAGGCGCCCGTCATCGCGGTCGCCGTCACCGAGGCCATGTTCAGCGGGTTCAGCTGCACCTGGCCCTGGCCGATCATGTTGGCCGCCGTGTCCGGGCCGCCGGAGGCGGGGATCCGGCCGTCGAAGGAGGGTATGCCGACCTTCCAGTTGCCCTGCCCGAGCCCGAAGCGCTCCTCGGCCTCCTGGGTGAGGGAGCCGACCTTCACCTCGTCCGCGTACTTCACGAACGCCGTGTTGCAGGAGCGGGCGAAGCTGTCGGAGAGCGTGGCGTGCTCGTCCGGGGCCAGGCCCTTGAGGTTGCTGAAGGTCTGGCTCTGCCAGGTGGCGGTCGGCGGGCAGGGCGCCGGGCCGGTCGCCGTGGTGATCCCGTTGTCGATGAGCGTCGCGGCGCTGACGATCTTCATCGTGGAGCCGGGCGCCAGCTCGCCGAGGAACGCCGCGTTGAAGCCGTCGTCACGGTGGTTGGCGACCGCCAGCACCTCGCCGGTGCTGGGCCTCACGGCCACCACCGAGGACTCGGCGTACTTCGTCACCGCCTTCTCGGCCGCCGCCTGCACGCTCGCGCTCAGCGTCGTCGGCAGTCGGCCCGGCCTGCCCTTGGCCAGGGTCACCAGGGTCGTGTCGGCGGCCCCCTCGGCCTGGTGCCGGACGGCCAGCTCGATGCCGGGCGTGCCGCCCGCCTTCTCGCCGTACCGGCTGCGCAGCTCGTCCAGGATCGGACCCAGGGACGGGTACTTCTCCTTCGTCAGGACCTTGCCGTCCCGGTCCACGGCCTCGATCGCCGGGCTCGCCGACTCGCCGGTGACCAGCGTGTCGCCCTGCTGCAGCCGCGGGTGGACGACGGCGGGCCGCCAGTCGACGAGGGGCCGGTGCGTCGTCTCGCCGCGCACCACGGTCAACCGGCTCTTGTAGTCGAGCGGTTTGGACTTCCCGTCGTACGACACCGTCGCCCGGACCGTGAAGGGCACGGTCGCGCCGGTCGCCGTGCCGGGCGTGATGCTCACCTCGGTGATGTGCGCGTCCTCGCCGTAAGCCGTCAGCAGCGCGCCCGCGGCCTCGGCGTTGTTCGTGTACGACGCGGCCGTCGCCACCTGCCCCTTCTCCCAGGCCGCGAAGAACTTCCGCGTGGTGTCCCGCACCTCGTCGCCACTGGGCGGCCCGGTCTTCACCGACGCCGACCCCCCGCCCGTTCCCCCGTCCCCGCTGAGCGCGGACAGAAGGTTGTACGCCCCGTACCCGGCCCCACCCACCAGCGCGGCGAACACCCCGCCCACGATGGTGACCCTGACCCCCTTGCGCATGCCGAAGTCCCCTCCCCCGTCCCCCGTTTCAGTCCTCGAACTGTAGGTGGCCCAAGAGGTAACTGTGAGGAATGTTTTCGGATGTTGTCCGAACGGAGCTCAGAAGCGTGACTCGGACCCCGGTATCCAGCCACATACGTGAACACGGCTGGCTGAGACCGCTCGGGTCGCCTCTCCGAGGCAGCTGCCCGGACCCAGGTGTCCAGCCACATCCGCGACCGCCGGTTGTCGATCGGGATCGGGCCGTCAGGGACTGCCCGGGCCGGCCGCTGCCAGGGCTTCCGCCGCTACCAGTCGCAGCGCACGGTTCGTGAGCCAGCTGTTTTTCCCGCCAGCCAGGTACGCCACGGCATGGCCGACCCATTCCGGGTCGCCGAGGAGATGTAGCTTTCCCTCGTCGATGAGCTGCCGCAGCAGATACTCCAGCCGTAGGGCGTCCACCGCCCGGTATGGGCGCGCGTGCCGGTCGAAGCGCAGCTGGTGGTCCTCGTACGGGTGGCGCAGTGTCATGTTCATCCAGCCGCCGTCGCGCCCGGCGACCCTACCTGTCAGCGTGTACATGCCCCTGCTGTTCGTGTTCCAGGAGTGCTTGCCCCAGGTGATCCGGATGCCACTCATGATCCTGGACCACGGGATCAACCGTCCCTCGGAGTCCGGCTCGCGCTGGTAGAGCCCGTCCGGGCTGAACTCCACCCAGTGGGTATCCGGTCGTGTGGCGTCCCCGACTCCCCAATGGTCGCCGACCAGTTCCAACGGTCCCAGGAATGTGCCGTCCTCTACCATCCCGTCATTGAATCATGTGTTCTACGGACTGTTGTGCCATCTCTGCCCGGTACCTCCCGTCCGTACCGTGCCCGCAACTCCTCGCTGAACAGCTCCATTTCGAAGAGGCCGATGTGGCAGCGGCCCCACGTCCCACTTCCGCTGACGCATGCCGACCCCATAGCCGGGCCGTCTCCGGGCCGACCGAGGGCGGCCAGCAGCAACCGCTGACGACCAACAACGACCACGAGGGAGCGGCAGGCCGCCGCTCCCTCGTGGTGTGTTCGCCCGGCTAAACCCAGGTGTCCAGCCACATCCGCGACCGCCAGGAGTCGATCGGGATGGCGGTGCCGGTGTACAGCGGCCAGAAGTAGATGAAGTTCCAGGCGATCAGCAGGACCAGGACGCCCGCGCCCGCGGAGCCGATCACGCGGCGGGTGTCGCTGGAGCCGGGTGGGCCGATGATTGCGCCGATCAGCATCGCCACCGCCAGGCACAGGAACGGTACGAAGACGACCGCGTAGAAGAGGAAGATCGTGCGCTCCTGGTACATGAACCAGGGCAGGTAACCGGCCGCGATGCCGCAGGCGATGGCGCCCGCGCGCCAGTCGCGGCGGAAGGCCCAGCGCCACAGGACGTAGAGGATCGCGAAGCAGGCCGCCCACCACAGCAGCGGTGTGCCGATGGCGAGGACCTCGCGGGCGCACTTCTGGCCCGCGTCCGCCGGGCAGCCGTCCACGCCGGGCGAGGGGGACTCGTAGAAGTACGAGACCGGGCGGCCCAGGACGATCCAGCTCCACGGGTTCGACTGGTACGTGTGCGGGGACGACAGGCCGACGTGGAACTCGTACACCTCGTGCTCGTAGTGCCACAGGCTGCGCAGCCAGTCGGGCAGGAAGGTCCAGCTGCCGCCCTTGCCGTCGGTGGCGGCCCAGTTGCGGAAGTAGCCGCCGGTGCCGTCGGTCGGGGAGAGGATCCAGCCGATCCAGGAGAACAGGTACACCGAGATGGCCACCGGGACCGTCGCCAGGAACGTGATGCCCGTGTCGTGCTTGAGGACCGCCCGGTACGGGTGCCGGGCACCGGCCACCTTGCGGGCGCCGACGTCCCACAGCAGCGCCATCACACAGAACGCGGCCAGGATGTAGAGGCCGTTCCACTTCGTGCCGATGGCCAGGCCGAGCAGCAGGCCCGCCGCCCAGCGCCAGGGCCGCCACCCGAGGCGGAGACCGTCACCCACGTGCGCGTCCGGGCGGACCCGGCCGTCCGCGTCCATGGGCAGCGCGGCCGCGAGTTTCTCCCGCGACTTGTCCCGGTCGATGACGAGGCAGCCGAAGGCCGCGAGCACGAAGAACATCAGCACGCCGTCGAGCAGCGAGGTGCGGCTCATCACGAAGTGCAGCCCGTCCACCGCCATCAGCGCGCCGGCCAGACAGCCGAGGAACGTCGAACGGAAGATGCGGCGCCCGATCCGGCACAGCAGCAGCACGCTCAGCGTGCCCAGCAGCGCCGTCATGAACCGCCAGCCGAACGGGTCGAACCCGAAGATCAGCTCGCCGAGCCCGATGACGTACTTGCCGACCGGCGGGTGCACGACATAGGCCGCGTCCGCCGGGATGCCGACATGCCCCGCCTTCTGCAGGATCAGATCGTTGGCGTTCTTGTCCCAGTTGACCTCGAAGCCGCGGTGGACGAGCGCCCAGGCATCCTTGGCGTAGTACGTCTCGTCGAATATCACCGCCTTCGGGCTGCCCAGGTGCCAGAACCGCATCAGGCCCGCCATCAGCGTCACCAGCAGTGGACCGCCCCAGCCCGACCAGCGGCCGATCCGCTCGGCCGCCGTCCGCGGCACACCCAGGACCAGCCACAGCCGAGGGCTCGGCTCCGCATACGGCGGCACCAGCCGGTCGAGGACATCGCCGTCGCCTCTGTGCCCCGCCGTGTAGCCGAAACGGCGCAGCCGCTGCTGCCACGACGGCCGCTGGTCGTGCGGTGCCTGGCCCTGCCGGGTGTCCGTGGAGGACGCGGTACTGGTCACCGCGCCATCGTAGGGAAACGTTCTGTGTGAGTCCCGCGCATGGGCGTCACCGGTTGGTGTGCGTTGCGTTTCGCCGGGCCCTGGGAGGATGGGGAGCGTGACTGGAACCCTTGTTTTGGCGGGCACCCCCATCGGCGACATCGCGGACGCGCCGCCCCGGCTCGCCCAGGAGCTCGCCGGCGCCGACCTCGTCGCCGCCGAGGACACCCGGCGGCTGCGCCGGCTGACGCAGGCGCTGGGTGTGACGCCCAAGGGCCGCGTGGTGTCCTACTTCGAGGGCAACGAGTCGGCCCGGACGCCCGAGCTGGTCGAGGAACTGCTCGGCGGGGCGCGTGTGCTCCTCGTCACGGACGCCGGCATGCCGTCGGTCTCCGACCCCGGCTACCGGCTGGTCGCCGCGGCCGTCGAGAAGGACATCCACGTCACCGCGGTGCCCGGACCGTCCGCCGTGCTCACCGCCCTCGCGCTGTCCGGGCTGCCCGTCGACCGGTTCTGCTTCGAGGGGTTCCTGCCGCGGAAGGCGGGCGAACGGCTCTCCCGGCTGCGTGAGGTCGCCGAGGAGCGGCGCACCCTCGTCTACTTCGAGGCCCCGCACCGCCTCGACGACACCCTCGCCGCGATGACCGAGGTGTTCGGTGCGGCGCGGCGCGCAGCCGTGTGCCGGGAGCTGACCAAGACGTACGAGGAGGTACGGCGCGGACCGCTCGCCGAGCTGGCCGCCTGGGCCGCGGAGGGTGTGCGCGGCGAGATCACCGTCGTCGTCGAGGGCGCCCCCGAGCGTGGCCCCGGGGAACTCGACGCCGAGGAGCTGGTGCGCCGCGTGCGGGTGCGCGAGGAGGCGGGGGAGCGGCGCAAGGAGGCGATCGCCGCGGTGGCCGCGGAGGCGGGCCTGCCCAAGCGGGAGGTGTTCGACGCGGTGGTGGCGGCGAAGAACGCGCAGACGTCGTGAGGGGGCTCACACCGGGCTCATATCCCCTCTGAGCAGGCTGCTCCTCCCATGAGCGCGCGCCCCATGGGTGGGCAAAGGGCAGTTGCGGAAGGCAAAGCCCCGACCCGGTACCCAGGGCCGGTATGGCAAGGAAAATCCAAATCGCCTCCAACACTCGACAGGCCGGGTGCGTCCGCGCCGGTGAAGGCGTCCACTGGTCGAAGGGACGCACCCGTCCCTTTGTCCAGCGGACCCGAGGAGCTGGCATGAGTGAGATCGCAGGGCAGACCGGCCTCCGCGGTACGGCGAGCGCAGTCGTTCACGAGTCGTATTCCTTCGCCTGCATGCGATGCGGGCACGGCTGGGAGCAGTCGTACGAGATAGAGCACCACACGGACGCCGACGGCCACGAGTTCGTCACGTACGTGGCGAACGGCAAGGTCGTCCCGTCCCCGCTGAGCCGGCCCAGCTGCCAGAACTGCGACGGCCACGTCGTACGGATCATGCGGCCCGGGCAGGTCTCGTCGGTGCGCAGCGCGGCGCAGCGACACCATCACGAGACGCCCCCGCAGGCCGAGACCGGGATGCCGGCGCAGGCCAAGGAGCAGCACCACTGGCACCTGTCCGATCTCCTGCATCCGTTCCAGCGCAAGGCGAGCTGAACCCCTCGCCCGGCCGACGAGGCATGCCCCTTTCGTAGGATCGGGGCATGCCTTCGAACGCCGACAAGAACGCGGCGCCGCCGCTCCCGGAGCCCCTCCGGGTGCCCGTCGCCGACTCCCACACCCACCTCGACATGCAGTCCGGCACCGTCGAGGAAGGCCTCGCCAAGGCCGCGTCGGTGGGAGTGACGACGGTCGTCCAGGTCGGCTGCGACATCAAGGGCTCGCAGTGGGCCGCGGAGACGGCAGCGGCGTACGACAGCGTCCATGCGACCGTCGCCCTGCACCCCAACGAGGCCCCGCGCATCGTCCACGGCGACCCGGACGGCTGGTCGCGGCAGGGCGCGCGGGTACCGGGCGGCGACGCGGCGCTGGACGAGGCGCTGGCCGAGATCGACCGGCTGGCCGGGCTGCCCCAGGTGAAGGGCGTCGGCGAGACGGGCCTGGACCACTTCCGCACCGGGCCCGAGGGCAAGGCGGCCCAGGAGCGGTCCTTCCGCGCCCACATCGAGATCGCCAAGCGGCACGGCAAGGCGCTGGTCATCCACGACCGCGACGCCCACGCCGACGTCCTGCGCGTCCTCAAGGAGGAGGGCGCCCCGGAGCGCACCGTCTTCCACTGCTACTCGGGCGACGCCGAGATGGCCGAGGTGTGCGCACGCGAGGGCTACTACATGTCCTTCGCGGGGAACGTCACCTTCAAGAACGCCCAGAACCTGCGCGACGCCCTCGTCGTCGCCCCGCTGGAACTGGTCCTCGTGGAGACCGACGCGCCCTTCCTGACCCCGGCGCCGTACCGCGGACGGCCCAACGCCCCCTATCTCGTTCCGGTCACGGTGCGCGCGATGGCCGCCGTGCGCGGGATCGCCGAGGACGCGCTGGCGACCGCCCTGGGGGCGAACACGGCCCGCGCCTTCGGCTACTGATCGTACGTTCGGTGAGCAACAGTCCGTAATCGCGCGGCTTTGGAGAGCGACGCCCGCTCCGCTAGGTTCTGGGGGCCCGATCCGGACCCCTCTGGCTCCCTGGAGCGTGCGTGAGCAAGTCGCAGTACGAGACGTACGGCCCCGACCCCTCCGTGCACACCGCGGAGACGCTGCCCTACGGGATGTACGAGGCCCCTCCGTACGAGGACACCTACCGGCCCTCCTACGAACGGCAGGTGGTGCCCCGCCAGGCGCACGGGCGAGCCGCGCGGCGGCGCCGGGCACGCTCCGCCGCACGGTCGGAGTCCACCGTCCGCCGACTGGTGCCGCAGGCGCTGGTCGTCGTGTTCCTCGCCGGCGGCACCACCGCGTTCGTCGCCGAGGACAAGGCGATCGAGCTCACCGTCGACGGAAAGCCGCGTACGCTGCACACCTTCGCCGACGACGTGACCGAGCTGCTCGCCCAGGAGGGGGTGCGGGTCGGCGCGCACGACGTGGTGGTGCCCGCTCCCGGTACGGCGCTGGCCAGCGGCGACGGGGTGGAGGTGCACTACGGGCGCCCCCTGCGGCTCACCCTCGACGGTCGGCGCCACGAGGTGTGGACGACGGCGCGCACGGTGGACGAGGCGCTCGGACAGCTGGGCGTGCGGGCGGAGGGCGCGTATCTCTCGGCCTCGCGCTCCCGGACGATCGGACGCGCGGGGCTCTCGCTCGACGTACGCACCGAGCGCGCCGTCACGATCATGGCGGACGGCCGGGCCCGCGTCATCCGCACCAACGCGGCCACCGTCCGCGAGGCCGTCGAGGAGGCCGGGATCCCCCTGCACGGCGAGGACACCACGTCCGTCCCGCCCGACAGCTTCCCCCGGGACGGGCAGACGGTGACCGTGCTGCGGGTGACCGGCACCCAGGAGGTCCGCGAGGAGGCGATCCCGTTCGAGGTGGCACGAACCGTCGACCCCTCGCTGTTCCGGGGCACGGAGGTCGTCGAGCGGGCCGGGCAGCCGGGGCTGCGGCGGGTCGCCTACCTCGTGCGGACCGTCAACGGGGTCCGGCAGAAGCCGCGCCTGGAGCAGTCCGAGGTCGTGCGGGAGCCGCGCACCCAGGTCGTGAAGGTGGGCACGAGGCCGCATCCGCCGTCCGTGCAGGACGCCGACGACCTGGACTGGGACGGCCTCGCGGCCTGCGAGTCCGGCGGCCGGACCCACGCGGTGGACCCGTCGGGGACGTACGGAGGCCTCTATCAGTTCGACACCCGCACCTGGCACAGCCTCGGCGGCAAGGGGCGCCCGCAGGACGCCTCGGAGGAGGAACAGACGTTCCGGGCGAAGAAGCTGTACGTGCAACGGGGGGCCGGCCCCTGGCCGCACTGCGGCGCCCGGCTGGGCGGATAGCCGTGGCCCGGGACACCCTGGCAATCCCGGCGGCCGCGCCCCCGTACCCTTGTCCCGTGAGCAGCCCCACCCCAGACGCCCTCCTCGGCCCCGCCGACATCCGTGAGCTCGCGGCAGCGCTGGGCGTGCGTCCCACCAAGCAGCGCGGCCAGAACTTCGTGATCGACGCGAACACCGTCCGCCGGATCGTCCGCACCGCAGAGGTCCGCCCCGACGACGTGGTCGTCGAGGTCGGCCCGGGGCTCGGCTCCCTCACCCTGGCGCTGCTCGAGGTCGCCGACCACGTCACCGCCGTCGAGATCGACGACGTCCTGGCCGCCGCGCTGCCCTCGACGATCGCGGCGCGCATGCCGGAACGCGCGGACCGGTTCGCGCTGGTCCACACCGACGCGATGCACGTCGCCGAGCTGCCCGGCCCTGCGCCCACGGCCCTTGTCGCGAACCTGCCCTACAACGTGGCCGTCCCGGTGCTGCTGCACATGCTCGACACCTTCCCCGGCATCGAGCGGACGCTGGTGATGGTGCAGTCGGAGGTCGCCGACCGGCTCGCCGCCGCGCCCGGTTCGAAGGTGTACGGCGTGCCCTCCGTCAAGGCCAACTGGTACGCCGACGTGAAGCGGGCCGGGGCCATCGGCCGCAATGTCTTCTGGCCCGCGCCGAACGTCGACAGCGGGCTCGTCTCCCTCGTCCGGCGGACCGAGCCGATCAAGACCACCGCCTCCAAGCGCGAGGTCTTCGCGGTCGTCGACGCGGCGTTCGCACAACGGCGCAAGACCCTGCGGGCCGCGCTCGCCGGCTGGGCGGGCTCCGCCGCGGCCGCCGAGGCCGCCCTCGTCGCCGCCGGTGTCTCGCCGCAGGCACGCGGGGAGTCGCTGACGGTCGAGGAGTTCGCGCGGATCGCCGAGCACAAGGACGCGTACGAGGGGACGGGCAAGTGAGGGTCACGGTAAGGGTCCCTGCCAAGGTCAACGTCCAGCTCGGGGTGGGCGCCGCCCGGCCGGACGGGTTCCACGACCTCGCCAACGTCTTCCTCGCCGTCGGCCTGTACGACGAGGTCACGGTCACCCCGGCGGAAGAGCTGCGCGTCACCTGCGAGGGAGCGGACGCGGACCAGGTCCCCCTGGACCGCACCAACCTCGCGGCGCGCGCGGCGATCGCGCTCGCCGGGCGGCGGGGCATCGACCCGGCCGTGCACATCCACATCAGCAAGGACATCCCCGTCGCCGGCGGCATGGCGGGCGGCAGCGCGGACGGCGCGGGCGCGCTGCTCGCCTGCAACGCGCTGTGGGGGGCGGGCGCCTCCCGTGCCGAGCTCCTCGCCGTCTGCGCCGAACTGGGCAGCGACGTGCCGTTCAGCCTGGTGGGCGGTGCCGCCCTCGGCACCGGGCGCGGCGAGCGGCTGACGGCCCTCGACGTCGGCGGGACCTTCCACTGGGTGTTCGCGATGGCGGACCGCGGGCTGTCGACCCCGGCCGTCTTCCATGAGTTCGACCGGCTCGCGGAGGGCCGGGACATTTTGGAGCCGGTGGCGTCCCCGGACCTGCTGGAGGCGCTCGCGAAGGGCGACCCGCACGCGCTGGCGGCGGCCGTCTCCAACGATCTTCAGCCCGCCGCGCTGTCCCTGTTCCCGGAACTCGGCGACACGCTCGCGGCGGGCCGCGGGGCGGGCGCGCTCACGGCCCTCGTCTCGGGCTCGGGCCCGACCACCGCGTTCCTCGCCCGCGATGCCGAGTCGGCGGAGAAGGTCGCGCAGGCGCTGCGGACGTCAGGGACGTGCAGGTCGGTACGGGTGGCTGCGGGGCCTGCGGCGGGGGCGTTGGTGCTCTGAGGGTGCGCTCCGCTCAGAGCTCGTCGATGGCGGTCAGGTCGATGTCGATGGGGTAGGGCTTGTCGACCTTACGGTCATTTCGCGGGCGACCTTCAAATCGGGGGGCACAGTGCGGCGCAGGCCGCTGACCAGCAGGTCGATCGCGGCCCGTCCAATGGAGGCATACGCCATCCGGACTGCTCGGCAGGCTGGGCTGTCATGGTTCCTCCCATGGACAAGATCCTGGCGCCCGTCCTCCACAGTAGCCGCCGTCGAACATGTCATCACGAAGAGTGACCAACGCCGCGCGCCCCGACCCTGCCCCCGCAGGCCCTACGCTAGAAGGCTGACCGACCCCCCTGCGCAGGAGTGAAATGGCCGTCAACCTGGTCAATGTCGAGAACGTCAGCAAGGTGTACGGCACCCGTGCCCTGCTGGACGGTGTCTCGCTCGGCGTGTCCGAAGGGGACCGTATCGGGGTCGTCGGGCGCAACGGCGACGGCAAGACCACCCTCATCCGGATGCTGGCCAAGCTGGAGGAGCCCGACACCGGGAGGGTCACGCAGTCCGGCGGGCTGCGGCTCGGCGTGCTCACCCAGCACGACTCCCTCGACCCGGCCGCGACCGTCCGGCACGAGGTCATCGGCGACATGGCCGACCACGAGTGGGCCGGGAACGCCAAGGTCAGGGACGTACTGACCGGGCTCTTCGGGGGCCTCGACCTGCCGGGCTTCCCGAAGGGGCTGGACACCGTCATCGGGCCGCTGTCCGGTGGTGAGCGGCGGCGCATCGCGCTCGCCAAGCTGCTGATCGACGAACAGGACCTCATCGTCCTCGACGAGCCCACCAACCATCTCGACGTCGAGGGCATCTCCTGGCTGGCCCGGCATCTGCAGAACCGGCGCTCCGCGCTCGTGTGCGTGACGCACGACCGGTGGTTCCTCGACCAGGTGTGCACCCGCATGTGGGACGTCCAGCGCGGTGACGTGTACGAGTACGAGGGCGGCTACTCCGACTACGTCTTCGCCCGCGCCGAGCGTGAGCGCATCGCCGCCACCGAGGAGACCAAGCGGCAGAACCTCGTCCGGAAGGAGCTGGCCTGGCTGCGCCGCGGCGCGCCCGCCCGTACCTCCAAGCCGCGCTTCCGCGTCGAGGCCGCCAATGAGCTGATCAAGGACGTGCCGCCGCCGCGCGACAGCAGCGAGCTGATGAAGTTCGCCTCCTCGCGGCTCGGCAAGACCGTCTTCGACCTGGAGAACGTGAGCGTCCAGGCCGGGCCCAAGGTGCTGCTCAAGCACGTCACCTGGCAGCTCGGCCCCGGCGACCGCATCGGCCTGGTCGGCGTCAACGGCGCCGGCAAGACCTCGCTGCTGCGCGCCATGGCCGACGCGGCGCGCACCCAGGGGGAGGCGCAGCCCGTGGGCGGCCGGGTCACCGTCGGCAAGACCGTCAAGCTCGCCTATCTGTCCCAGGAGGTCGCCGAACTCGACCCGAACTGGCGGGTGCTGGAGGCGGTGCAGCGGGTCCGTGAGCGCGTCGATCTCGGCAAGGGCCGCGAGATGACGGCGGGACAGTTGTGCGAGACCTTCGGCTTCGGCAAGGAGAAGCAGTGGACGCCGGTGGGGGACCTGTCCGGCGGTGAGCGGCGCCGTCTGCAGCTGCTGCGGCTGCTGATGGACGAGCCCAACGTCCTCTTCCTCGACGAGCCCACCAACGACCTCGACATCGAGACCCTCACCCAGCTCGAGGACGTCCTCGACGGCTGGCCCGGCTCGATGATCGTCATCTCGCACGACCGGTTCTTCGTCGAGCGCACCACCGACCGGGTGTTCGCCCTCCTCGGCGACGCGACCCTGCGGATGCTGCCGCGTGGCATCGACGAGTACCTGGAGCGGCGGCAGCGGATGGAGGAGGCGGTCGCCGCCTCGGCCGCCCCGGCACCCAGGCCCGCCGCCCTGGAGAAGAGCGCCGCCGACCAGCGCGCCGCCAAGAAGGAACTCCAGAAGATCGAGCGCCGGCTGGACAAGATCTCCGAGAAGGAGACCAAGCTGCACGCACAAATCGCCGACAACGCCACGGACTTCGCGAAGGTCGCCGAACTCGACGCCGAGCTGCGGGACTTGGCGGGCGAGCGGGAGGAGCTGGAGCTGCGGTGGCTGGAACTGGCGGAGGACGCCTGACCTTTCAGCCCCCTGGCGCAGGGGGCGCGTGCGCTGCGTGAAGGGGGCGTGAAGGCGCATAACGACGGCATCACGGGCCGGTCCTCCCTTGGGAACAGGGGCGGGCACGGCCCCGTGCGCTGTCTGTACCGAGTGATAGAAAGAGCCGTCTGAGAACTTTCTGAGTACGACCTTGGGTCCATCACGAACCTCAGGGCGTGGCTAAAAATCAGTGAACGAGGGGGAAGAGCGCTGATGACCCAGCCGCCCGACCAGCCGCCGCAGCAGGGTGGTTTCGGAGCACCGCAGGACCAGGCGCCACAGGGCGGCGGCTTCGGGGCCCCGCAGACGCCGCCCGCGCAGGGAGGTTTCGGCGCCCCCCAGGGCACCCCCGCGGCCCCGCCTCCGCCGGCCCAGCCGCCCCAGCAGCCGCAGCCGGGCTACGGCTACCCGCAGCAGCCCGGGCCGTACGGGCAGCCGGGTCCCTATGGCGCCCCGGGCCCGTACGGGCAGCCGCAGCAGCCGGGGCCGTACGGACAGCAGCCCGGTTACGGCTACCCGCAGCAGCCGCACTACCCCGGCGCGCCCGGCACCCCGCCGCCCGGTGGCTCGAAGAACCCCTTCAAGGGGAAGCCCGCCGTGATCACCGCGGCCGCGGTGGCGGCGCTGCTGGTCGTCGGCGTGGGCTTCTACGTGGCCGGTGGCGGCGACGACGGCGGCAAGAAGAAGCCGGTCGCCCAGCAGAGCGACGACTCCAAGTCCACCGGCTCCGCCGACCCGGTCAATCCCGGTGACGGCAGCGGCGACGGCGGCTCGGACCCGGAGAACCTCAACGAGGGCCGTAAGCCCGGCGAGGCCAAGGTGCTCTGGTACAAGACGGCTCCGGACGCGCCCGGTTCCGGCGCCGACGCACCCGGCATGTGGATCACGGGCAGCACGGCGGTGAAGGCGGCGTACAAGCAGGTCTTCGGCTATCGCGTCGGTGACGGCGACCCGGCCTGGCCGACGATCACCTTCGCGCAGAAGATCTGCGCGGTCACCCCGATGAAGTCGGCCGACAACAAGGTCGTCGTGGCGTACATGAGCGGCACCAGCGACCGCGCCAAGTGCAATCAGCTCCAGCTGATCGACCTCGACACCGGCAAGAAGGGCTGGAGCGGCACGGTCGCCGACGGCGCGCTGTTCGACAGCACGCTCAGCGTCGAGCTGACCATCGCCGGCAAGACGCTGATGGTGGGCCGCTCGCAGTCGGGCACGGCGTACGACCTCGCCAGCGGCAGGAAGCTGTACGACAAGAAGAGGTACGGCACCGACTGCTTCCCGACCGCGTTCGCGGGCGGCACGAACCGCCTGATCTCCGTGGCCTCCTGTGACGCCACCGGCAGCAACGAGCACGACGAGATCCAGGAGCTCGACCCGGCCACCGGCAAGGTCCGGTGGACCCAGCCGGTGAAGAAGGGCTGGAAGGTCGCGCGGGCCTACTCCGTCGACCCGCTCGTGGTCTATCTGACCAACGAGGACAAGAAGGCCTGGAACATCTCCACCTTCACCAGCGCCGGCAAGTTCCGCTCCGAGGTCAAGGTCGACGAGAAGTTCGCCCCGCAGTGCGGCTGGGCGATCCTCGAACGCGACCTCCAGGGCTGCCGGGGCGTCGCCGCCGACGCGGACACCCTCTATCTGCCCACCGACTCCACCAGCGGCGCCAACGAGATCGTCGCGATCAGCCTGGCCACCGGCAAGGCCGAGTGGCGCGCGAAGTCCCCGGCGGACGAGTCGATGACGCCCATCAAGGTCGAGGGCGGCAAGCTCGTGGCGTACGTCCACCCGTCGTACGACGCGGGCGGCCAGGTCGTGTCGATCCCCACGACCGGCTCGACCCACACCACGACGAAGCTGCTGCAGAACCCGCAGGGCACCGCGGAGATCGAGGACGGCTTCTTCGACGGTGCGATCGACTGGGCCGACGGACGCTTCTACATCTCGTCCACCCGGCTGAACGGCAACGACGAGACGAAGGAGAAGCTGATGCTTGCCTTCGGCAAGTGAGCCCGGTCCGCACCCCGCTTCTCCTCCGTCCCCGTCCTTCCGAGGTACACCTGCCATGACCCAGCCGCCGCCTCCGCCGCCCAACCAGCCGCCGCAGCAGGGCGGTTTCGGCCCGCCCCAGGACCAGCCGCCCGCGACGCCGCCGGCCACCCCGCAGCCGCCCCCGGCCGCTGCGCAGACCCCGCCGGGCTTCCAGAAGGCGCCGGAGCCGGGCTACGGCTACCCGCAGCAGTCCCCGCAGACGCCGCCTCCTCCGCCGCCCGGCTACGGATACCCCCAGGCCCCGCAGGGCGCCCCCCAGGCGCCCCCGGGCTACGGCTATCCCGCCCAGCCGCAAAACCCGTACACCCAGCCCAACGCGTACGGACAGCAGCCCGGTTACGGCTACCCGGGCCGACCCACCATGCCGCTCCAGCCGCAGCCCGGAGCGCCGGGCGGGGGCGGGCGGAAGGTCAACTCCTCGCTCGTCATCATCGTCTCGGCCCTCGTCGTGATCGCCCTGATCGTCGGCGGCGGCATCTGGTACGCGAAGTCGTCCGGCGGCGACGGCAAGAAGCACGGCACGGCGAACTCCGGTGGCACCACCGGTGGCAAGGACGACAAGGGCGACAGCGGGGGCACCTCCTCCGGCGGCAAGGAGAAGGTGCCCTCCGACCCCGCCGCCCAGATCAGCTTCAAGGTCCCGCTGCCCAAGGCGAACGACACGGTCGTCACCGCCGGCTCCTGGCTCACCGACAAGGTGTACGCCAAGAGCGGCATCGCCCAGATCGTCGGCTACGACCCCGGTAACGGCAGCAAACTGTGGACGATCGACCTGCCCGGCCCCGTGTGCACCGTGACCAACCACGTCACCTCGGACAACCGGACGGCGATCACCTTCCAGCCGAAGATGCCCGCCAAGAGCTCCTCCGCGGGCTGCAGCCAGGTCGCGGCCATCGACCTCGACGCGGGCAAGAAGCTGTGGACGAAGTCGGTCGACTCCGGTGACTACCCGATCAACTTCGACAATGTGACGGTCGCCCAGCGGACCGTCGCGGTCGGCAGCACCAACGGCGGCGCCGCCTTCGACATCGACTCCGGCAAGCTGCTCTGGCAGCCGAAGCCGACCGACAGCTGCTACGACGCCGGGTACGGCGGCGGTGACAAGCTGGTGGCCGTGCGCAAGTGCGGTCAGTACGACAACCGTCAGCTGCACATCCAGACCATCGACCCCGAGTCGGGGAAGGTGATCTCCGAGTACAAGATGGCCCCGGGCGTCGAGTACGCCAGCATCGTCTCGACGAACCCGCTGGTGGTGGCCGCCGACGTCGGTGACAGCGCGGGCGACGGCAGCGGTATCTCGGACTACTTCTCCATCGACGACAAGACCGGCAAGCTGCGCACCAAGATCTCCGCGCCCGGTGACTCCTACGGCGGCCGCTGCGACGGCATCTCCCGGATCGAGTACTGCAAGGAGATCGTGGTCGGCAACGACAAGCTGTACGTGCCGACCGAGGAGCACGACGGCAAGGGCGAGTACAGCAAGACCAACGAGATCGTGGCGTTCGACCTGAGCACCGGCAAGCAGACCGGCCAGCGTGCCGACGCCGGCGACGGCTACACGATCTCCCCGCTGCGCATGGACGGCGGCAACCTGATCGCGTACAAGCGCCCGCCCTACGACAAGGGCGGCCAGATCGTCAGCATCGACGGCGGCTCCTTCAAGGAGACCAAGCTGCTGGAGAACCCGGCCACCCGGGACGTGCGGGACGTGGAGACCAGCATGCTGCCGGACTACGCGGAGTTCCTCTACGCCCAGGGACGCCTCTACATGTCGGCGATCTTCGCCCACAAGTCGGACTCCACGTACGGCAAGGAGTACCTGGTGGTCGCGTTCGGCGTGGGCGGCTGATCGCGCGCCCCCCGCCCGACGGTCCCGCCCCTGCTCAGGGGCGGGGCCGTGCACTTACCGCTCATCACCCTCGAATGCCAGAAATTCCGTCGATCCGGGGCACTTCTCATCAGTAGGGGCAGCGCGACGTCGAACAAGCGTGTAGCTTCCGGGGTCATGAAGGGCAGGGGTGCCGGGGGGCCCTCTGTCCATGTGGACCAGTGGACATCCATAGTGGGGCATCCATTGGGGGGACTGGGGGGTTGCTCTATGGGAGTGCGGCTCATGGTGGTCGACGACCACCGATTGCTGGCGGAGGCGCTGGCCTCGGCGCTGAAGCTGCGCGGGCACCGGGTGCTCGCGGCGGCGGCTCCGGCCGCGGGGGCGGCGGAGCTGGTGATCAGCCGTGCGCCCGAGGTGTGCCTGCTGGGTACGGCGGCACCGGCCGAGCCGGGGACCTTCGATCCGGTGGTGCGGATCAAGCGGGAGCGTCCGCAGGTCGCGGTGCTGGTCCTGGGCCCGGTGCCGTCCCCGCGAGGGATCGCGGCGGCCTTCGCGGCCGGTGCGTCGGGGTACGTGCGTCACGACGAGCGGATCGAAGGGGTGGAACGGGCGATCATGAAGGCTCGGGCGGGCGAGGCGGCCGTCGCCCCGCAGCTCTTGCAGGGGGCCTTCAGTGAGCTCCTCAACCCGGCCGCCCAGCCCGACGACGAGGGCCAGCGCCTTTTGCAGATGCTCACCCCGCGGGAGGTCGAGGTCCTGGTCAGGGTCGCCGACGGTGAGGACACCCGGCTGATCGCGGCCGGCATGGGCATCGCCCCGAGCACGGCCCGTACCCATGTGCAGCGCGTCCTGATGAAGCTGGGCGTCGGCTCCCGGCTGGAGGCGGCGGCGCTGGCGGCCCGGACGGGGCTGCTGGACAGGGCGGGACCGGTGACGAACGCGTCGGCTGCGCACCCGGACTTCTAGAGGGTGCCATCCCCGCGCCTGTGGGGCCGCAGTGCCGTGGACTGCGGCCCCTCGGAGCGTCACTCGTGCGGCTTGTCGTCCGGGACTGCCTCCGGAAGCGGCGGCGGGGTGGGCCGCAGCTTCAGCCAGACCAGGAAGAACACACCGAGGAGCAGCATCCCGATGCCGGTCCACAGGTTGATGTTGACGCCCTGCGCCTTGGCGATCTCGGCGTCGGAGGCGGTGATGCCGGCGATCGTGACGATGATCCCGTAGACCACGAACAGGACGCCGATGATGCGGCGCAGGTCGAAGATGCGGGCGGCGGTCGTGGACTTGTGCTCCAGATCGAGGACTTCCCGCTGGAGGTCCCGCTCGGAATAGCCGGAGTATCCGTATTCGTCGGACATGGTTTCTCCATTCTCCCGCGGTCAGAACGAGAACGGGATGTAGCAGGCGGCGGCCAGGATCACCGCGCCCCAGCCCAGCAGGGCCGGCTTGCGGTACCAGGCGTCGTCGCCGGCGGCGGGCGGCTCGGCCATGCCGGGGGAGCGGGTGCCGTAGACGAGGCCCTCCAGGTCCTCGTCCCGCTTCGGCGCGGTGAACAGGGTGACGATGAACATCACCACCGCGCCGGCCACGAAGCCCGCGATCGCGGACACGAAGTTGGCTCCCTGGTCCGTGGGGATGCCGATGATGCCCCTCTTGTAGATCACGAAGTAGTTGACCATCGCCGTGACCGTGCCGGCGAGCAGCCCCCAGAAGCCGGACTTCGCCGACGCCCGCTTCCAGAACATGCCGACGATGAAGACGACGAACATCGGCACGTTGAAGAAGGAGAACAGCGTCTGAAGGTAGGCCATGATGTTCGAGAACGAGGAGGCCAGGAACGCCGTGCCGATGGAGGCCAGCACGCCGATCGCCGTGATCAGGCGGCCGAAGCGGACGTAGTACTCGTCCTCGCGGTGTCTGATCACGTACTTCGACCAGATGTCGTTGGTGAACACCGTGTTGAAGGACGACACGTTGGCCGCCATGCCGGCCATGAACGCGGCCAGCAGACCCGTCACCGCGATGCCCAGCACGCCGTTGGGCAGCAGCTCCTGCATCAGGTACGGGATGGCGTCGTTGTACTGGAGGTTCGAGCCCTTGGTGCCGATGTTCGGCACCAGCGCGGCGGCGACCAGGCCCGGGATCATCACCAGGAAGACGATGAAGATCTTCGGATACGCGGCGATCAGCGGCGTGCGCTGCGCGGCGGAGAGGTTCTTCGCGGACAGGGCGCGCTGCACCTCGGCGAAGTTCGTCGTCCAGTAGCCGAAGGACAGCACGAAGCCGAGGCCGAGGACGATGGTCAGCCAGTTGGCGCCGAGCGGGTTGGGACTGCCGATGCCCGTGCCGCCCCAGGCGGTGACGAAGTCGGGGCCGTGCAGCGCGGTGAGCTTGTCGCTCAGCCCGCTCCAGCCGCCGACCTTCCGCAGGCCGAGTACGGAGATCGGGATGAGGGCCGCCAGGATCACGAAGAACTGCAGCACCTCGTTGTAGATCGCGGAGGAGAGCCCGCCGAGGGTGATGTAGGCGAGCACGAAGAAGCCGGCGACCACGATCGCCACCCACTGCGGCCAGCCCAGCAGCGCCTCGACGACGATCGCGAGGGCGTAGAGGTTCACCCCGGCGATCAGGATCGCCGCAAAGGCGAACAGGATCGAACTCAGCAGGTGGGCCCATTTGTCGAAGCGCAGCAGCAGGAACTCGGGGACCGAGCGGACCTTGCTGCCGTAGTAGAAGGGCATCATCACCAGGCCGAGGAAGACCATGGCGGGGATGGCGCCGATCCAGTACCAGTGGACGGTGTAGGCACCGTACTGCGCGCTGTTGGCCGCCATGCCGAGGATCTCGGTCGCGGCCAGATTGGCAGAGATGAACGCGAGACCGGTGATCCAGGCGGGCAGGGAACGCCCGGAGAGAAAGAAGTCCAGGGTGGTCTTCACCGAGCGGCGAGCCGCGAAGCCGATGCCCAGGACGACGGCGAAGTAGATCGCAAGGATCGTGTAGTCCAGCCCGTTCGTGGGGAGCCGTAGCTCGGCTGCCAGATGCTCTGGAGCCTGCGTGAGGGCATATGTGGGGATTTGCACTCCGTTATTGAACACGTCCGCTCATCCACCTTGTTTGATTGCGATGTTGACTGTCGTGGTGAGTTGTGTTTTGGTGTGTTCGTTTCTGTTTGAAGGTTGAAGGTGGCTCGGATAGGGAGTCCGCAGTGAAGAAGACCTCGACTCGACTGGCCGACGGTCGTGAGTTGATCTACTACGACCTGCGGGACGACACCGTGCGCGACGCGGTCGACCGGCGACCCCTCGAGCGCACCGTCACCACCTCCGAGATCCGCCGCGACCCGCTGCTCGGCGACCGGGTCGCGATCGCCTCGCACCGGCAGGGCCGCACCTATCACCCCCCGGCCGACGAGTGCCCCCTGTGCCCATCGGCGAGCGATCGCCTGAGCGAGATCCCGGACTCGTCGTACGACGTCGTCGTCTTCGAGAACCGCTTCCCGTCGCTGGCCGGCGACTCTGGCCGGTGCGAGGTCGTCTGCTTCACCTCCGACCACAACGCGTCCTTCGCCGACCTCACCGAGGAGCAGGCGCGCCTCGTCCTCGACGCGTGGACGGACCGGACTTCGGAGCTGTCGCATCTCCCCTCCGTCGAGCAGGTGTTCTGTTTCGAGAACCGTGGCCCGGAGATCGGCGTCACGCTCGGTCACCCGCACGGCCAGATCTACGCGTACCCCTTCACCACTCCGCGCACCGCGCTGATGCTGAACTCCCTCGCCGCCCACAAGGAGGCGACCGGCGGGGGCAACCTCTTCGACACCCTCATAGAGCAGGAGCTCGCCGGTGAGCGGGTCGTCCTTGAGGGTGAAAACTGGGTGGCCTTCGTGCCGTATGCCGCGCACTGGCCCTACGAGGCCCACCTGTACCCGAAGCGCCGTGTCCCCGATCTGCTCGCGCTCGACGAGGCGGCGCGCTCAGAGTTCCCCAAGGTTTATCTGGAACTCTTGAGGCGCTTCGACCGGATCTTCGGCGAGGGTGAGCCTCCGACGCCGTACATCTCCGCCTGGCACCAGGCGCCGTTCGGCCTGATGGAGGAATTCGAGGGAAGCACGGTCGTCAGCCGTGACGACTTCGCGCTCCACCTTGAGCTTTTCACCATCCGCCGCACTTCCGGCAAGCTGAAGTTTCTCGCGGGTTCCGAATCCGGCATGAGCGTGTTCATCAACGACGTGCCGCCGGAACGCGCGGCCCAGCGACTGCGAGAGGTAGCGAGTTCATGAGCGGCAAGTATCTGGTGACCGGTGGAGCGGGCTACGTCGGCGGCGTCGTCGCCCAGCACCTGCTGGAGGCCGGCCACGAGGTCACGGTCCTGGACAACCTCTCGACCGGCTTCCGCGAGGGCGTGCCCGCGGGCGCCGCCTTCGTCGAGGGCGACATCCGCGACGCCGCCAAGTGGCTCGACCCCTCCTACGACGGCGTCCTGCACTTCGCCGCCTTCTCCCAGGTCGGCGAGTCGGTCGTGAAGCCGGAGAAGTACTGGGACAACAACGTCGGCGGCACCATGGCGCTGCTCGGCGCGATGCGCGAGGCGGGCGTCCGCAAGCTCGTCTTCTCCTCCACCGCGGCCACCTACGGCGAGCCGGAGCAGGTCCCGATCGTCGAGACCGCCCCCACCCGGCCCACCAACCCCTACGGCGCCTCGAAGCTCGCCGTCGACCACATGATCAGCGGCGAGGCCGCCGCCCACGGCCTGGGCGCGGTGTCGCTGCGCTACTTCAACGTGGCCGGCGCCTACGGCGCACAGGGCGAGCGGCACGACCCCGAGTCGCACCTCATCCCCCTCGTCCTCCAGGTCGCCCAGGGCCGCCGCGACGCGATCTCCGTCTTCGGCGACGACTACCCGACCCCGGACGGCACCTGCGTCCGCGACTACATCCACGTCGCGGACCTGGCCGAGGCCCACCTGCTCGCGCTGCGGGCCGCGCAGCCCGGCGAGCACCTGATCTGCAACCTCGGCAACGGCGAGGGCTTCTCCGTCCGCGAGGTCATCGAGACCGTCCGACAGGTGACCGGCCACCCGATCCCCGAGGTCGTGGCCCCGCGCCGGGGCGGCGACCCCGCCGTCCTGGTCGCCTCCGCCCGGGCCGCCCGCGAGCGCCTCGGCTGGAACCCGTCCCGCGCCGACCTCGCCGCCATCGTCGCGGACGCCTGGGAGTTCGCGCAGAAGACCGCAAGGGAGCAGTAGTGGGGGCACAGCAGGTCCGCGAGGGCTTCGTCGAGCTGTACGGGGCCGAACCGGAGGGCGTCTGGTCGGCGCCCGGCCGGGTCAACCTGATCGGCGAGCACACCGACTACAACGACGGCTTCGTCATGCCGTTCGCGCTGCCGCACGTGGCGACGGCGGCGGTCTCCCGGCGCACCGACGGGGTGCTGCGCCTGCACTCCGCGGACGTCGAGGGCGGTGCCGTGGAGCTCCCGCTCGACGCCCTCGCCCCCGAGACCGACCGCAACTGGACGGCGTACCCGGCCGGCGTGGTCTGGGCGCTCCGCGAAGCCGGCCACCCGGTCACCGGCGCCGACATCCACCTCTCGTCGACGGTCCCCACGGGCGCCGGCCTGTCCTCCTCGGCCGCCCTCGAGGTCGTGATCGCCCTGGCCCTGGACGACCTGTACGAACTCGGCCTCCAGCGCCGGCGGCTGGCCCGCCTGTGTCAGCGCGCCGAGAACGTCTACGTCGGCGCCCCCACGGGGATCATGGACCAGACCGCGTCGGCCTGCTGCGAGGAGGGCCACGCCCTGTTCCTCGACACCCGCGACCTCTCCCGGAAGCAGATCCCCTTCGACCTGGCGGCACAGGGCATGCGCCTGCTGGTGGTCGACACCCGGGTCAAGCACGCCCACAGCGACGGCGAGTACGGCAAGCGCCGGGCCGGCTGCGAGAAGGGTGCGGCGCTGCTCGGCGTCGACGCGCTGCGGGACATCCCCTACGCCGGCCTGGACGCGGCACTGGTCCGGCTGGGCGACGAGCAGGAGGTGCGCCGCCTGGTGCGCCACGTCGTCACGGAGGACCAGCGCGTCGAACGCGTCGTGGCGCTCCTGGAGTCGGGCGACACCCGGGCGATCGGCCCGGTCCTCACCGAGGGTCATGCCTCGCTGCGCGACGACTTCCGCATCTCCTGCCCCGAGCTGGACCTGGTCGTCGACACCGCCCTGACCGCGGGCGCGCTCGGCGCCCGGATGACCGGCGGCGGCTTCGGCGGCTCGGCGATCGTCCTCGCGGAGGCCGCCGACGTCGACACGATCACCAAGGCGATCGAGGGGGCCTTCGCCGCGGCCGACTTCACGGCGCCGCGCGTGTTCGAGGCGGTGCCGGCGGCGGGGGCGCGCCGGGTGGGCTGACGGCCGGGCCGCAGGCTCCGCACGGCCGGGGCGCGGCCCCGGCGGGGTCAGCCCAGTCGCTTCGTCAGTGTGTACTCCGTGATCCCCGGCGGATAGCCGGGGATCACGCACACCACCTCGTAGCCCTGCTTCCGGTAGAAGCCCGGGGCCTGGAAGTCCCAGGTCTCCAGGCGGGCCGAGCGGCAGCCCCGGTCCCGGTGGGCGATGCGTTCCGCCTCCGCGAGCAGCCGGGAGCCGAGGCCCGAGCCGCGGTGGCGTTCGTCGACCCACAGGTATGTGACGTGCAGCCAGGTGGTCCAGGTGTGGCCGACCAGTCCGCCCGCCAGCTCCCCGGTAACGTCGAGGGCCCACACATGGAGCGGGACTTCCCGTTCCGCCGGGGTGCCGCGCAGGGCCGCCAGGACAGGGGACGCCGCCGTGTTGGTCTCCAGCAGCCGGGAACGGAGAAGATCGCGCCTCGCCTTGTCGACTTCCGCCTCAATACGAAACATGCGGCACACCATAAACGCGCTGGACAGCCAGTTCTGCAAATAGCCTTCCGCTCCGGGCCCCCGGCCGTACCCTGATGAACAGCACCGGTGGGGGCCGGTGCCGATCAGGGGGGCGAGACAGTCGGGTACGACGCCCGCGGTGGGGGTAGCAGTGTCTGCACGGCGGCGGCCGTGCGGTTTGCGTCACCCGTACTCGTGGGGGTCGTACCCGCGCCGGTCGGCGTTCTCCGGGCGATGGGGTCTCCCCTGCTCCTAGTGGAGCTTGGGGAAGGGGGTTACATGGTTCGCATCCGAGTCCTGGTCGTCGACGACCATCGCATTTTCGCCGAGTCGCTCGCCGCGGCCCTCGCCGCCGAGCCCGACGTCGACGTCTCCGCGGCCGGCAGCGGTCCGGCCGCACTGCGCTGTCTGGAGCGGGCGGCCGCCGAGGGCCGCCGCTTCGACGTGCTGCTCGTCGACGCCGACCTGGGCGGCCATGTGCCCGGCGCGCGGCCGGCCGTGCCGGTGCAGGAGGGCAACGAGGAGGGGCTCGTCGACGGCATCTCGCTGGTCGCGGGCGTCCGTTCGGCGCAGCCCGGCGTACGGACCGTCGTCCTCGCCGAGAAGGACGACCCCCGGCGCGCGGCCCTGGCCCTGCAGGCCGGTGCCTCCGGATGGGTCGCCAAGGACTGCTCGCTGTCCCGGCTGCTCAACGTCATCCGGGGCGTCCTGCGCGACGAGACCCACCTGCCGCCCGCGCTGCTCACCGGCGTGCTGCGGGAGCTGACGGCCGCCCGCAAGCACCGTACCGAGAGCGAGCGGCTGGTGGAGTCGCTCACCCCGCGGGAGCGGGAGGTGCTGCGCTGCATGGTCGCGGGGCTCGGCCGCAAGGCCGTCGCCGAGCGGCTGTTCCTCTCCCCGCACACCGTGCGCACCCATATGCAGAACGTCCTCGGCAAGTTGGGCGTCCACTCCACCCTCGCCGCCGTCGCCCTTGCGCGGCGGGCCGGGGTGGGGCCGGTCGACCTGGGGCCCGCCCTAGCCGGGGATGTTGTCGAACGGGGCGGTCAACTGGCGTAGCAGCGCCGCCAGTTCGCCCCGCTGGGCGCGGGAGAGCTCCGCGAGGATCGCGCGCTCCTGGTCCAGCAGGCCCGCCAGGGCCTGGTCGGCGCGGTCGCGGCCCTCGTCCGTCAGGCGCACCAGCACCCCGCGCCGGTCACTGGGGTCGGGCAGCCGCTCCACCAGGCCCTTCTTCGCCAGGCGGTCGATGCGGTTCGTCATCGTGCCCGAGGTGACCAGGGTCTGTGTCAGCAGCTGTCCCGGCGAGAGCTGATAGGGCGTCCCCGCGCGCCTGAGCGCGGTCAGAACGTCGAACTCCCAGGGCTCCAGCTGGTGCTCGGCGAAGGCCAGCCGACGCGCCCGGTCCAGGTGCCGGGCCAGCCGGCTCACGCGGCTCAGCACTTCGAGCGGTTCCACGTCGAGGTCCGGGCGCTCCCGGCGCCACGCAGCGACCAGCCGATCGACCTCGTCCTCCATGGCGATCAGTGTAGTGGTTCTGTCGACATGAAGTCTCTTGATCTCAAGTCTCTTGACATCGAGATATGCACCCGGGGAGAGTGGAGGACATGACGAAGCCGACCTGGGACCCCGGCCAGTACCTGCGTCACGCCGGTCACCGCGCCCGCCCCTTCACCGACCTCCTCGCCCGCATCCCGGACCTGCCCGACGCCCGGCCCCGCATCGCCGACCTCGGCTGCGGCCCCGGCAATGTCACCGTCCTGCTCGCCGAGCGCTGGCCCGACGCGCACATCACCGGATACGACAACTCGCCGGACATGCTCGACAAGGCCCACGTCGACCACGAGGGGCCCACCTCCGGCGGAGGCCGCCTGGACTTCGCCCACGCCGACGTACGGACCTGGACGCCCAGGGAGCCGTACGACCTGATCGTCAGCAACGCCACCCTCCATTGGGTGCCCGGGCACGCCGACCGCTTCGCCGACTGGATCGGCGCCCTTGAGCCGGGCGGCACCTTCGCCTTTCAGGTCCCCGACAACATCGACGCCCCGCTGCACGCCCTGATGCGCGAACTCGCCGCCACGCCCCGCTGGAAAGCTCGCCTCACCGACGTCCTGCGCCACGAGGACTCCGTCCACGCCCCCGGCGTCTACCTCGACCGGCTCGCCCGCCTCGGCTGCGCCACCGACGTGTGGCAGACGACGTACTTCCACGTCCTGCAGGGCGAGGACCCCGTCCTCGACTGGGTCAAGGGGACGGGACTGCGGCCCGCCCTCACCGTCCTCGCCGACGACCCAAAGGCCCGGGACGCGTTCGTCACGGAGTACCGGGACCTGCTGCGGGAGGCGTACCCGAGCCAGGAGTACGGCACCGTGCTCCCGTTCCGCCGTCTGTTCGCCGTCGCCCGCAAGGAGGGCTGATGCTCGCTGCCGTCGACCACGTACAGCTCGCCGCCCCGCCCGGCTCCGAGGACCTGCTGCGGGCGTACTACGTCGATGTCCTCGGCATGACGGAACTCCCCAAACCGCCGGTGCTCGCGGCGCGCGGCGGCTGCTGGTTCGAGGCAGGCTCCGTGCAGCTCCACCTGGGCATCGAGCAGGACTTCCGGCCCGCGAGGAAGGCCCACCCGGGGCTGCGGGTGACGGACATCGAGGCGTACGCGGCCCGGCTGGCCGCAGGTGCGGCGCCGGTGATCTGGGACGACAACCTCCCGGGCCAGCGACGCTTCTACTCGGAGGATCCGGTGGGGAATCGGCTGGAGTTTCTGGAGCCGGGGGCTACAGCGCCTTGAGCGCTTCCAGCGTGATGTCGATGTCGATGTCGAAGGGAACGCCGACCTTGAGGCGATCGCGGTAGGTACCGGTCAAGCCGTAGGCCTTGTTCACCGGGTCGAGTTCGTAGACGCGGACGACGGGGTACGAGTTCACCCCGTCCGTCTCCACGAGCCAGAAGTGCGCGATGCCCGCCTTGGCGTACTTGTGCGGTTTGGCGTTGTGGTCGCGCGCCTCGGAGTCGGGCGAGACGACTTCCACGGCGAGCACGACGTCCTTGGCCTGGAAACGGGTCTGCTCGAGGCTGGTTGCGGCTTCCGCGCGGACGACGCTGACGTCCGGTTCCGGGCCATTGCGGCGATCGAGGACGACCGTCATCTCACGCACGACCTTCAGGTCCTCGGGCTTCATCAGGCGCAGCCCGCTCACCAGCAAGTCGATCATCAGCATGTGGAAATGGCGCTGCGGACTCACGAAGACCAAGCTCCCGTCGATCAACTCGGTGTGCGGCGGGAGGTCCGGCAGGGTGAACAGGTCATCGACCGTGAAGCCATCGGGCGGCGGTATGGGCAGGTGGATGCCGGGCTCAAAGTCGTGTGCGGCGCTCGGCTCGGCAGTCATGGTGATTCCTCCCATGAGCGGGATTCTTCGGCCTGAGTACCCACGGTAGTCGCCGGAACCGACAAAGGTCACCACAACGGGTGATCACGCACCGCGTGTCAGCTCTTGCGGTGCCCGATCAGCCGCGGCTTCGGCTCCAGCCCGTCCAGCCCGTGCCACGCGAGATTCACCAGGTGGGCGGCGACTTCCGCCTTCTTCGGGCGGCGCACGTCCAGCCACCACTGACCGGTCAGCGCCACCATGCCGACCAGCGCCTGGGCGTACAGCGGAGCCAGCTTCGGGTCGAAGCCGCGGGACTTGAACTCGCGGCCCAGGATGTCCTCCACCTGGGTGGCGATGTCCGAGATCAGGGACGCGAAGGAACCCGTCGACTGGGGGATCGGGGAGTCACGGACCAGGATGCGGAAGCCGTCCGTGTACTCCTCGATGTAGTCCAGCAGCGCGAACGCCGCCTGTTCGCACAGCTCGCGGGGGTGGCCGGCCGTCAGGCTGCTCGTCACCATGTCGAGCAGCCGGCGCATCTCGCGGTCCACCACCACCGCGTACAGCCCCTCCTTGCCACCGAAGTGCTCGTACACCACCGGCTTGGAGACCCCGGCCTTCGCCGCGATCTCCTCCACCGACGTGCCCTCGAAGCCCTTCGCCGCGAAGAGGGTGCGACCGATCTCGAGCAGCTGCTGGCGGCGCTCGGCACCGGTCATACGGGTCCGGCGCGCTCGCCGCGGCTTTTCGGTGCTGGGGGTGCTGGAGTCGGTCGCCACGGCGTCAATCATGCCGCCTTCGCGGCCTCCGCCCCCCGCCGGGAGCCGCCTTCCCCGGTGTTACGGCGCGAATCGATACGCGAGCGTGACGGCCAGCGGACGTCGTACGCCCAGCCGAACATCTCAAACCAGCGGATGATCCGCGCCGACGAGTCCACCTGACCCCGCTCCACACCGTGCCGCGCCGAGGTCGGGTCGGCGTGGTGCAGGTTGTGCCAGGACTCGCCGCACGACAGGACGGCCAGCCACCACACGTTGCCGGAGCGGTCCCGGGACTTGAAGGGGCGCTTGCCGACCGCGTGGCAGATCGAGTTGATCGACCAGGTCACATGGTGCAGCAGCGCCACCCGCACGAGTGAACCCCAGAAGAACGCGGTGAACGCGCCCCACCAGGACATCGTCACCAGGCCGCCGATCAGCGGCGGCAGGGCCAGGGAGAGCACCGTCCAGTAGACGAACTGGCGGGAGATCGTCCGGATCGCCGGGTCCTTGATCAGATCCGGCGCGTACTTCTCCTGCGGCGTCTGCTCCTCGTCGAACATCCAGCCGATGTGCGCCCACCACAGGCCCTTGATCAGCGCCGGAACGGTCTCGCCGAACCGCCACGGGGAGTGCGGGTCACCCTCCGCGTCGGAGAACTTGTGGTGCTTGCGATGGTCGGCCACCCAGCGCACCAGGGGACCCTCGACCGCCAGCGACCCCATGATCGCCAGAGCGATCCGCAGGGGCCGCTTGGCCTTGAACGAACCGTGGGTGAAGTAGCGGTGGAAACCGATCGTGATGCCGTGGCACCCCAGGAAGTAGAAGAACACCAGCAGGCTCAGATCCAGCCAGCTCACCCCCCAGCCCCAGGCCAGCGGCACCGCCGCCAGCAGCGCGAGGAACGGCACGACGATGAACAGCAGCAGCGTGATCTGTTCGATCGAGCCCTTCTGCTCGCCACCCAGGGTGGCGGAGGGGATCGGGTCGGTCGCCTGCGGGGCGTCTTCGATCACATCGGAACTCGTGGTCATGGGCGTCCCCTGTGGGGTCGAGGGTGAGGAGGGGTGCCGGGTCGCGGCGACCTAGTGGGACTGTACCCAGACTTCCCTACGGTTCCGTAACCTACGGCGACGTAAGTATGGCAGCGCGGTGTCCGGCGGCAAGAGCCCGTGAGCCAGCGCGTCCACATGGACACCTATCCTTGGATTCGGTCGGACAGCGCGGTCCGCTTTGTTTTCTTCCCGGACGTCCGGCCCGTATGCGGCAGCTGCCGCGCGGCAGACACCCGGGTTCCCTCCCAGACGAGCTTCAACACTGCAAGGAGCCGCACCTGTGAGCAGTGCCGACGACCAGACCACCACGACCAGCAGTGAGCTGCGCGCCGACATCAGGCGACTGGGCGACCTCCTCGGCGAGTCCCTCGTCCGCCAGGAGGGCCCCGAGCTGCTCGAGCTCGTCGAGAAGGTCCGCCGTCTCACCCGCGAGGACGGAGAGGCCGCCGCCGAGCTGCTGCGCGGCACCGAACTGGAGACCGCGGCCAAGCTGGTCCGCGCCTTCTCCACCTACTTCCACCTGGCCAACGTCACCGAACAGGTCCACCGCGGCCGCGAGCTGCGCGCCCGGCGCGCCGCCGAGGGCGGCCTCCTCGCCCGCACCGCCGACCGCCTCAAGGACGCCGACCCCGAACACCTGCGGCAGACCGTCCAGCACCTCAACGTCCGCCCGGTGTTCACCGCACACCCCACCGAGGCCGCGCGCCGCTCGGTCCTCAACAAGCTCCGGCGCATCGCCGCGCTCCTGGAGACCCCGGTCATCGAGGCCGACCGCCGCCGCCACGACATCCGCCTGGCCGAGAACATCGACCTCGTCTGGCAGACCGACGAGCTGCGCGTCGTACGCCCCGAACCCGCCGACGAGGCCCGCAACGCGATCTACTACCTCGACGAACTCCACGCCAACGCCGTCGGCGACGTCCTGGAGGACCTCACCGCGGAACTGGAGCGCGTCGGCGTCAAGCTGCCCGACGACACCCGGCCGCTTTCCTTCGGCACCTGGATCGGCGGCGACCGCGACGGCAACCCCAATGTCACCCCCGCCGTGACCTGGGAAGTCCTCATTCTCCAGCACGAGCACGGCATCAACGACGCCATGGAGATGATCGACGAGCTGCGCGGGCTGCTCTCCCAGTCCATCCGCTACACCGGCGCCACCGAGGAACTCCTGGAGTCCCTGCGCACCGACCTGGACCTGCTGCCCGAGATCAGCCCCCGCTACAAGCGCCTGAACGCCGAGGAGCCCTACCGGCTCAAGGCCACCTGCATCCGCCAGAAGCTCGCCAACACCAAGCAGCGCCTGGCCAAGGGCACCCCGCACGCAACGGGCCGCGACTACCTCGGCACCGGCGAACTCCTCGGCGACCTGCGCATTCTCCAGACCTCCCTGCGCGAACACCGCGGCGGCCTGTTGGCCGACGGCCGGCTCGCCCGCATCATCCGCACCCTGGCCGCCTTCGGCCTCCAGCTCGCCACCATGGACGTCCGCGAACACGCCGACGCCCACCACCACGCCCTCGGCCAGCTCTTCGACCGCCTCGGCGAGGAATCCTGGCGCTACGCCGACATGCCCCGCGAGTACCGGGCCAGGCTCCTCGCCAAGGAACTGCGGTCCAGGAGGCCCCTCGCCCCCACCCCGGCCCCCGTGGACGCGGCAGGCGAGAAGACCCTCGGCGTGTTTCAGACGGTCAAGAAGGCCCTGGAGGTCTTCGGACCCGAGGTCATCGAGTCCTACATCATCTCCATGTGCCAGGGCGCCGACGACGTCTTCGCCGCCGCCGTCCTCGCCCGCGAGGCCGGCCTCGTCGACCTGCACGCCGGCTGGGCCAAGATCGGCATCGTCCCCCTCCTGGAGACCACCGACGAGCTCAAGGCCGCCGACACCATCCTCGAGGACATGCTCTCCGACCCGTCCTACCGGCGCCTGGTCGCGCTGCGCGGCGACGTCCAGGAGGTCATGCTCGGCTACTCCGACTCCTCCAAGTTCGGCGGCATCACCACCAGCCAGTGGGAGATCCACCGTGCCCAGCGCCGGCTGCGCGACGTCGCCCACCGCTACGGCGTCCGGCTGCGCCTCTTCCACGGCCGCGGCGGCACCGTCGGCCGCGGCGGCGGCCCCTCCCACGACGCCATCCTCGCCCAGCCCTGGGGCACCCTGGAGGGCGAGATCAAGGTGACGGAGCAGGGCGAGGTCATCTCCGACAAGTACCTCATCCCCTCCCTCGCCCGGGAGAACCTGGAACTGACCGTCGCGGCCACACTGCAGGCCTCCGCCCTGCACACCGCGCCCCGCCAGTCGGTCGAGGCCCTGGCCCGCTGGGACGCCGCCATGGACGTCGTCTCGGAGGCCGCCCACGCCGCCTACCGCCGCCTGGTCGAGGACCCCGACTTGCCCGCGTACTTCTTCGCCTCCACCCCGGTCGACCAGCTCGCCGACCTCCACCTGGGCTCCCGCCCCTCCCGGCGGCCCGACTCCGGCGCCGGACTGGACGGCCTGCGCGCCATCCCCTGGGTGTTCGGCTGGACCCAGTCCCGGCAGATCGTCCCCGGCTGGTTCGGCGTCGGCTCCGGGCTCAAGGCACTGCGCGAAGCAGGCCTGCGGCAAGAAGGGGACACGGTCCTCGACGAGATGCACGAGCAGTGGCACTTCTTCCGCAACTTCATCTCCAACGTCGAGATGACCCTGGCCAAGACCGACCTGCGGATCGCCCAGCACTACGTCGACACCCTCGTCCCCGACGAGCTCCGGCACGTGTTCGACACCATCCGCGCCGAACACGAGCTGACCGTGCACGAGGTGCTCCGCATCACCGGCGAGAAGGAACTCCTCGACGCCACGCCGGTGCTGAAGCAGACCTTCAGCATCCGTGACGCCTACCTGGACCCGATCTCCTACCTCCAGGTCACCCTGCTCAAGCGCCAGCGCGACGCCGCGGCCACGGGCGAACAGCCCGACCCGCTGCTGTCGAGGGCCCTGCTCCTCACCGTCAACGGTGTGGCCGCAGGCCTCCGCAACACCGGCTGACGACATGGGTGTGCCCCCGTGCTTCACGCGAAGCACGGGGGCACACCCATGCGGACATCAGCCCCGGACGGCCTTCCGGCGCCGGAACACCAGGTAACCGCCCGCGCCGACCAGCGCGGCCGCGACACCGGACAGCAGACCCACCGGCGCGCCGTTGCCCGTCTCGGCCAGGTCGCCCGAGCCACCGCCCTGAGCGGACGGCGACGACGACGCGGCCGGCGCCGTCGACTCGCCTCCGCCCGCCGGCGCACTCGGGGACGCGCTCGGGGACGCGGAACCGGACGGGCCGGGCGTCTGGCCGGCGGAGGAACTCGGGGACGCGGACGGGGTCGTACCGCCGCCCCCCTCCGAGCCCGCGCAGTCCGTCCAGAACACCTTGTGCTTGGCCGCGCCCTTCTCGCCGTCGAAGTTCCAGAACAGCTTGTAGTGCCCGTCGGGCAGCGAGAGGTCGTCCGTACGGCCGTGTCCCTCGGCGTCCAGGGTGATGGCGCCCGACTTCACGGTCTCGCCCTTCGGGGCGGCCGTCGGAGCCCACGCCTCGATGTGCCAGTCGACCTCCTGCACACCGTCGAAACCGAAGGCGTCCAGGTAGAACGTGCAGACGTGCGGTTCGTTGCGGCGCAACTCCTCGCCCGTCCTGGCGTCGTGGATCTTCACTGTGCCGTTGTCACCAGGACCTCCGGCATGAGGGGTGGCGTAGGCGGAAGGGGCGGCGAACAGCGCGGCCGCCGCGACGGCGGACAGGGCGCCGGCGCGTGTGAGGGTACGCATGGGGCAGTCCATCTTCGAGTTGTGGACGGGAAGATGTGGAGGGGGCGGTTCAGCTTCCAGCCCCGACTGACCCGCGGTCAATCACGAAGAGACAACACTCAGATCCTCCACAGGGCCCACAGGGCTCAGAGCGCCAGGAAGGCCGCCGTCAGCAGTACGGCCCCCGACCCCGCCAGCACCCACGCCGGCCGCGTCAGCCGCAGCCCGCCCGCCACGACGACCGAGGCGAGCAGCAGAGCCCCGCCCAGCGGCACCCACGCGTACAGGATCCCCGCCGGCCCCGACCGTACGACATCGTCCGTACCGGGCTTCACGATGACGGCGTACGTCTGTCCCTTGCGCACCGCCACCGGCTCCTGGATGACGACACGGTCCCGCGCCGTCGCCCCCGGCGAGACCGGTGTGAAGGGCCCCGAGCACTTGTCCCCGTCGCACCGGGTCACCCTGATCGTGCCGTGCTCCCGGCCCTTCGTCAGCATCACGTGCTGCGCGGTTCCCCAGGAACCCCACACACCCGCGATCAGGATCAGCGCGGCGACCGTACCCATCACCGCGAACCGCCCGAACCGCACCGCGGCGGCCGAGGCCTGACGGGAAGAGATGGCTGTGGCAGGCATGGCCGGGATCATTGGCCATGCCCCTCGTGTCGGTCAACTCGGGCCCGCCCGGCAGCCGGACAAGTCAGGAGTTGTACGAGCTTTGCGCCCGCTCCAGCCCGTCGATCACCAGACACTCCACCGCGTCCGCCGCCCGGTCCACGAAGTAGTCCAGCTCCTTGCGCTCCGCCGACGAGAAGTCCTTCAGCACGAAGTCGGCCACCTGCATACGGCCCGGCGGCCGCCCGATCCCGAACCGCACCCGGTGATAGTCCGCACCCATCGCCTTCGTCATCGACTTCAGCCCGTTGTGCCCGTTGTCCCCGCCGCCCAGCTTCAGACGCAGGGCCCCGTAGTCGATGTCCAGCTCGTCGTGCACCGCGACGATGTTCGCCAGCGGCACCTTGTAGAAGTCCCGCAGCGCATTCACCGGACCGCCCGACAGGTTCATGTACGACATGGGCTTCGCCAGGATCACCCGCCGGTTCGCCGGACCGGGCGGGCCGATCCGCCCCTCCACGACCTGAGCCTGCGCCTTCCCGGCACGCTTGAACTTCCCCCCGATCCGCTCGGCCAGCAGATCGGCCACCATGAAGCCGACGTTGTGCCGGTTCATGGCGTAGTCGGGACCGGGATTGCCCAGGCCTACGACCAGCCAGGGGGCATTGGCGGGGGTGGTCACGTCCATGTCTCCTTGATACGCGTCGACACGCGTCCTCGATAAGTCCTTGATACACGCGACAGCCGCTGCCCCCTGCCGGGAACAGCGGCTGACACGAACGACCACCGCGAGGATCAGGCCTCGGCGGCGGCCTCTTCGCCCTCGGCCTCGCCCTCGGCCGGGGCCTCCTCGGCCTGCGCGGCCAGGACCTGGAGAACGACCGCGTCCTCGTCGACGGCCAGCGTCACGCCGGACGGCAGGACGATGTCCTTGGCGAGGACCGAGGCACCGGCCTCCAGACCCTCCACCGACACCGTCAGGCCCTCGGGGATGTGCGTGGCCTCGGCCTCGACCGGCAGCGCGTTCAGGACGTGCTCCAGCAGGTTGCCACCGGCGGCCAGCTCGCCCTCGGCGTGCACCGGAATCTCGACCGTGACCTTCTCGCCACGCTTGACCAGCAGCAGGTCGACGTGCTCCAGGAAGCCCTTGATCGGGTCGCGCTGCACGGACTTCGGGATCGCCAGCTCGTTGGACTTGCCGTCGATGTCCAGGGAGATCAGGACGTTCGGGGTACGCAGCGCGAGCAGCAGCTCGTGGCCCGGAAGGGTCAGGTGCAGCGGGTCGGAACCGTGGCCGTACAGCACACCGGGAACCTTCGAGTCACGGCGGATACGACGGGCGGCACCCTTGCCGAACTCGGTACGGGTCTCGGCGGAGATCTTGACCTCGGACATGATCACTCCTCGTAGAGATGGATACGGGGTCCCCCTGCTCCTTGGAGCTTGGGGAGGTCACCCGGCCACGAACGGCCTGCTACGAAGAGCGCGTCGATAACGGACCGCCGTACCCCGTCCAAGAACGGGAACGGCCTCCCTCGCCGAGCAACTGAAGCAGTCTACTCGGCGCGGGAGGCCGCAGAAAAATCGATCAATCCCAGAGGCGAACAGAGATCACTGCTCGTCGAACAGGCTCGTCACCGAACCGTCCTCGAACACCTCACGCACCGCACTCGCAATCGTCGGCGCGATCGACAGCACCGTCAGCTTGTCCAGGTCCCGGCTCAGCTCACCCGGCGTCGGCAGCGTGTTCGTGAACACGAACTCGCTCACCCGGGAGTTCTTCAGCCGGTCCGCCGCCGGACCCGACAGCACACCGTGCGTCGCCGTCACGATGACGTCCTCCGCACCGTGCGCGAACAGCGCGTCCGCCGCCGCGCAGATCGTGCCACCGGTGTCGATCATGTCGTCCACCAGCACACACACCCGGCCCCGGACCTCACCCACGACCTCGTGGACGGTCACCTGGTTCGCCACGTCCTTGTCACGCCGCTTGTGCACGATCGCCAGCGGCGCACCCAGACGGTCGCACCAGCGGTCCGCCACCCGCACCCGGCCGGCGTCCGGGGACACCACCGTCAGCTTGTCCCGGTCCACCTTCTGACCGACGTAGTCCGCGAGCAGCGGCAGCGCGAAGAGGTGGTCCACCGGGCCGTCGAAGAAACCCTGGATCTGGTCCGTGTGCAGATCCATGGTCAGAATGCGGTCGGCACCCGCCGTCTTCATCAGATCCGCGATCAGACGCGCCGAGATCGGCTCACGCCCACGGTGCTTCTTGTCCTGCCGGGCGTAGCCGTAGAACGGCACGATCACCGTGATCGAACGGGCCGACGCACGCTTCAACGCGTCGATCATGATCAGCTGCTCCATGATCCACTTGTTGATCGGAGCCGTGTGGCTCTGGATCAGGAAGCAGTCCGCACCACGAGCCGACTCCTGGTAGCGGACGTAGATCTCGCCGTTGGCGAAGTCGAAGGCCTTCGTCGGGACGACCCCGACACCCAACTGCTGGGCGACCTCCTCGGCAAGCTCGGGGTGGGCGCGGCCGGAGAAGAACATCAACTTCTTCTCGCCGGTCGTCTTGATCCCGGTCACAGCACAGTCTCCTCAGAGGTGTCTCAGCTGGGTGTCGAGCGACCTCTCGGCTGGGCGTGAGAGGCCGACTCGGCTGGTGGGGTGCGGGTATGCACTTATCACGGTACGCCGTGTTCGGCGCACCCGTTTCCGGTCAGTCCTCGCCGCCGCCCTGCCGGGAGGCCGCCTCCGCCGCCTTCGCGGCCGCGCTTCCCGGGCGCTTGCGGGCCACCCAACCCTCGATATTCCGCTGCTGGCCGCGGGCCACGGCAAGCGAACCGGGCGGCACATCCTTGGTGATCACCGAGCCCGCGGCGGTGTACGCACCGTCCCCGACCGTGACGGGAGCCACAAACATATTGTCCGAACCCGTACGGCAGTGCGACCCGATCGTCGTGTGGTGCTTGTCCTGCCCGTCGTAGTTCACGAACACACTCGCGGCACCGATGTTCGAGTGGTCTCCGATCGTCGCGTCCCCGACATAGGAGAGATGCGGAACCTTGGTCCCCTCCCCGATCGACGCGTTCTTCGTCTCCACGTACGTACCCACCTTGGACTTCAGCCCCAGACGGGTACCGGGTCGGAGATACGCGAACGGCCCCACACTGGCCTGCGGCCCGATGTGCGCCCTGTCGGCCACCGTGTTGTCCACGCGGGCGCCCGCGCCCACGTGCGTGTCCGTGAGCCGGCTGTTGGGCCCGACCTCCGCGCCCTCGCCGAGATGCGTCGAACCGTGGAGCTGGGTGCCCGGGTGGACGAGGACGTCCTGCTCGAAGGAGACGGTCACGTCGACCCACGTCGTCGCCGGGTCCACGACCGTCACACCGGCCAGCATCGCGCGCTCCAGCAGCCGGTCGTTGAGGATCCGGCGCGCCTCCGCGAGCTGCACACGGTTGTTGATCCCGGCGATCTCTCGGTGATCACCGGCGACCGAGGCCCCCACGCGATGCCCGGCCTCCCGCAGGATCCCGAGGACGTCCGTCAGGTACTCCTCGCCCTGACTGTTGTCCGTCCGCACCTTCCCCAGCGCGTCGGCGAGGAGCTGCCCGTCGAAGGCGAAGACCCCGGAGTTGATCTCACGGATCGCGCGCTGCGAGGTGCTGGCGTCCTTGTGCTCGACGATCGCGGTCACGGCACCGGAGGCGTCGTCGCGCACGATGCGGCCGTAGCCGGTGGCATCCGGGACCTCGGCGGTCAGCACGGTGACGGCGTTCCCGTCCGCGTGATGGGTCGCGGCGAGCGCCTGCAGCGTCTCACCGCTGAGGAGCGGCGTGTCCCCGCAGACGACGACCACGGTTCCGTCGACGGCCCCGCCGAGCTCCTCCAGAGCCATCCGTACGGCGTGTCCCGTCCCGTTCTGCCGGTCCTGCACGGCGGTCCGCACCTGCGGGTCGATGCCGCCGAGGTGCTCGGTGACCTTCTCGCGGGCGTGTCCCACGACGACGACCAGTTCGTGCGGGTTCAACTCACGCGCGGCGGCGAGCACATGACCCACCAGGGAACGGCCACAGATCTCGTGCAGGACCTTGGGTGTGGCCGACTTCATACGGGTGCCCTCACCCGCTGCAAGAACGACGACGGCTGCCGGGCGAATGGCGCTCACGGGGTTGCCCTTCGGCTTTGGACGGGTGGGGGTGGACATCCGCAGGATACCGGGGCGTTTCTGGGGGGACATGGGAGCGGGCCCCGACCGTTCCAAGTCAGGGCCCGCTACTTGTCATGCTCCCGGAGAAGGACTCGAACCCTCATTCAACGGACCAAAACCGTTTGTCCTACCTTTAGACGATCCGGGATAGTTCATGCGTTATGTCCGATTTCGTTGATCGGCCTCGCGCACGGACAACACTATGCCGTACCAAGAGCCCTCGATGCGACGGTACAAGTCGGCACCCTTAAGGACCTTGACCACCAGGCAGCCTCGATAGGCGTCACCAACGTTCTTCCGAACCGTCTTGGGATTGTGCCTTTTGAGGGTGGTCTTGTTGAACGAAGTCCGGTCGGCGCCGACGAGGTCGGCCCAGTACTGTTCCGCGCCCGCAATGTCCGCCGTCTCGTGGATCATTACGCTGAACCTGAGGCGCTCCCGCTCGATCCCGAGGAGGTCGAGCCATGCCAGGAAGACGTGGATCATGTCCGGGTCGCTGTTGATGAAGGTGACGGTCTCACGGCGGGCGTAGGGCTTGTCCTTGCCGCCCTCCGCCCAGTAGAGCCCGACACCGAGCAGGAACAACTCGCGGTCGGAGAGCTTGCCTACTGCTGCAAGTGCGGCCGCCTTGGTCCGTTGGCGCTCCTCGTCCCGTACCGCCAGCTCGTGCTCCCAGCGCCTTCGTGCTGCGAGCTTGGCCTGTTCCGCGGGGGCGCGTCGCTCGGGCTTCGGTAGATCCCGTACCCACAGCGAAACCGAACTCCGTGAGCACCCCAGCTCCGCCTCGATCCGGTCGTAGGTCCACCCTTGGAGTCGCAACTCCCGCGCTTTCGCCCGTAGGTCGTCCTTCGCCCGTGGTCGTTTCGTCCACTCCGGTGGCGGCTCCCCCTTCACCAGCTGGTTGAGGATGTCGTTGTTGAAGATCTTCAGCTCGTCGCGGATCTGCCGAAGGCTGTAGCCCCCGCGCCGCAGTGCGACCGCGCGCTCCCGCAACCCGTCGAAGTCCGCGTACTTGCCATGCGAATGTGCCATGTGCATACCGTCCGGCCGGAATGGTCGGTTCCGGTGCCGAACGGGCGTGGTTCAACAGTTCGAGGGATACCGGGGGGTTTCGCAGTTATTCGATTACGGAGTGTGGTGTAGGCCAGTAGGCGAAACTCACCGGAAAAGCTTCCCCCGCCGCCCGTAGGCTGGACGCATGACCACGACGGGGGAAGAGCGCACCACGGCCCTGACCGGCCCGTGGTGGTGGGCGAGGTGGCGCAGCGCGGTTCTCGACGGGAGTCTCGCGCTGGTGTCCGCGCTGGAGTGTGCGGCGGAGGGCATCCCCTTCGCCCGCGACGCGGGGATCCCGGTGTCGGTCGGGATCGTGTTCGGTCTGCTGGCCGGTTCGGTGCTGCTGCTGCGGCGGAAGTGGCCGATCGCGGTGGTGCTGGTTGCGATCGCGATCACGCCGGCCCAGATGGGTTTCCTGATGGGCATCGTCGGCCTGTACACGCTGGCCGCGGCGGAGCTGCCGCGGCGGATCATCGCGGCGCTGGCGGGGATGTCTCTCGTCGGGACGATGATCGTGACGTTCGTGCGGGTGCGCCAGGACATGGCGCGGGGTGATCTGACTCTCGGGGACTGGTTCGTGCCGTTCGCCTCGATCACCACGTCGCTCGGGCTCACCGCGCCCCCTGTGCTGCTCGGTCTGTATGTGGGTGCCCGGCGCCGGCTCATGGAGAGCCTGCGGGAGCGGGCCGACAGTCTCGAGCGTGAGCTGCAGCTGCTCGCGGAGCGGGCGGAGGAGCGCGCGGAGTGGGCGCGGAGCGAGGAGCGGACGCGTATCGCCCGCGAGATGCATGACGTGGTGGCGCATCGCGTGAGCCTGATGGTGGTGCATGCGGCCGCGCTGCAGGCGGTGGCCCGGAAGGATCCGGAGAAGGCCGTGAAGAACGCGGTGCTGGTCGGGGACATGGGCCGGCAGGCGTTGACGGAGTTGCGGGAGATGCTGGGGGTGCTGCGGTCCGGGGACGGTGGGCAGCGGCGGGCGGCGTCGGTGGCGCCGGCCGCGGTCGGGGTGGCGGTGGCGGAGGCGGATTCCCGGGTCGGCGAGGACGAGGTGGCGGTGGAGGGGCCGTACCTGTCGGAGCTGGACGTGCTGATCGGGCAGTCGGCGGCCGCGGGGATGGTGGTGGATCTGTCGGTCGAGGGGGATGCGCGGTCGTATGCGCGGGCGGTCGAGCAGACGGCGTACCGGGTGGTGCAGGAGGCGTTGACGAACGTCCACAAGCATGCGGCGGGTGCGAAGACGCACGTACGGCTGGCGCACCGGGTGTCGGAGATCGCGATGCAGGTGGAGAACGAGCCGCCGCCGGAGCCGTCGTCGGCGTCGGCGGCGCGGCTGCCGTCCGGTGGCAATGGTCTGCTCGGGATGCGGGAGCGGGTCATGGCGCTGGGCGGCGTGTTCGTGTCGGGGCCGACCGATGCGGGGGGCTTCCGGGTGTCGGCGGTGATTCCGGCGACGTAGGCGCGGCGGGCGGGGGTGCCGCGCGGGTGCCGGTGGGGTTCAGCCGGCCGTGAGCCGTACGGGTGCGATGCCCGCGATGAGCGCCGACAGGGCGTGGTCGATGTCGGGGCCGAGATACCAGTCGCCGGTGTGGTCGAGCGTGTAGACGCGGCCTTCGGCGTCGATGGCGAGGAGGGAGTGGGTCTCGGTCTCCTCGCCGAGGGGGCACAGCTCGGTGTCGAGGGCGCGGCCGAGGTCGCCGAGGGTGCGGGCGAGGTGCAGGCCGTGCAGCGGGTCGAGGTCGAGGGCGGCGGGGGCGACCTGGCGGCCGGGTCCGGCCGGGGTGACGCTGAGGCCGCCGAATTCGGCCCAGGCCTCGACGGCCGCGGGGAAGACGGTGTGCCGGTGTCCGGCGGGCGAGGTGTGTCCGCGGAGGGTGTCGGCCCAGACTTCGGCCTGCTTGATGTCCCAGCGTCCGGGTTGCCAGCCGGCGGCGCGCAGTGCGGCGTCGATGAGGACGGGGAAGCGTGTGGTGGATGTGCGGTCGGCGTGCATCTGCCCTTCGATCGTCGAGTTGCTGGGTCTTGCCGTGTGCGTGCCGGGTCAGTCGCCGTCGGCCGTGGGGTCGACTATGCGGACGCCGAAGTGGGCGCTGAGCGCGGTGCAGGCGCGGCAGGGTGTGGCGAAGCTGCCGTGGAGGGGGTCGCCGTCCTCGCGTATCCGGCGGGCGGTGAGTTTTGCCTGCTTGAGGGTTCTGCGGGCCTCGCCGCTGGTCATCGGCTTGCGGGCGGCGCGCTTGCTGCGGGCGGCGTCGGCGGCGGCGATGTGGCGGGATATGAGGAGGGCCTCGGCGCAGCGGCCGGTGGAGCGGTCGCGCTGGGCGCTGGTGAGGGTGTCGAGGAAGTCCTGGACGAGGGGGTGGAGGGGAGGGGGTTCGTCGCCGCGGGCGGCGGTGCCGGTGAGGGTGGCGCCGCGGACGGAGAGGGCGGCGGCGACGGTGGGCAGGATGCCGTCGCGGCGGTGCAGGAGGGCCGGGGCGTGCGGGGTTTCGTCGTGGCTCCAGCCGATTCGGGGGTCGCCCGAGGTGCGGGTGTGCCTGCTGGTGCGGGCGTCCGCGTGTGGTCCCGTCTGCGTCGCATTCATGATCATCATCCCTTCCGGGCGTCCCCCGAAGGTCACAGAGTGCCAAATGCCGTGGCTGGTGCGGAAGCTGGGGCGGTGCGACACGCCCGGGTTTGGGCAGGCTGTCACGGCAGGGTGACGGCTGGTCACGGAAGTGGAGGCCCGGTGACCGGTGTCCGTGTACCGCATAGGCTGTCGGCACCGCGATGCGCGCGGTCAACGTGTCGTAGACGTTGCAGAGACAGTCGAATACGGACCGTCGCGTGCCACAGATGGTGCGGTTTCGGTTCGTACAGAGTGCCGCAGGGGGCAACCGCCATGACGACAGGTCGGCTCGGGCAGCAAGCCGCGCCGCCGAACGCGGCCTACGCCGGGCAGGTCGTGCATTTCCCGGATCCGGTCCGGGCGGCACGTCACCCGAGAGGGGTACGTATCGATGAGCACGGATACCCCGACTTCTCGCCCTACGCGCGCGCGGTCGCGGAGATCGCCGAACCGCCCGAGGGTTTCGGCGTCGACGAGTTGCGGCTGACGGACTATGTGTCGGCGAACGCGGCGTTGTCGGCGTCGGGGCACGAACTGTGGGACACGGTGCCGGAGGTGGCGACGCCGCACGGCTGGACGTGGCATCACGTGGTCGGTTCACGGCGGCTGGAGCTGATTCCGGTCGAGGTGAAGGCGCTGCTCAGGCATCACGGTGGTGTGGCGACGACGCGGGTGGACCACGGCAAGCGGGGGACGCGGCCGTTGCAGGAGACGCGTCCTGCGCATGTCGGGCTGCCGAAGTCGGGTGTCGCGGTGACCGAGCAGCAGGTGCAGGGGGTCGAGGAGGACCTGGGGTACCGGCTGCCGGGTGCGTACCGCTCCTTCCTCAAGGCGGCGGGCGGCTGCGCGCCGGTGGGCACGGCGCTGGACGCGGAGCTGGGTCTGCTGGTGGACCAGCCGTTCTTCACGGTGCGCGACGAGGCCGCGGTCAATGACCTGGTCTACGTGAACAAGTGCCTGCGTGACCATCTGACGAAGGATTACCTGGGTGTGGCCTTCGTGCAGGGCGGGTTGCTCGCGGTGAAGGTGAAGGGCGAGCGGCTCGGTTCGGTGTGGTTCTGCGCGTACGACGACGCGCGGGACGTGGATCCTTCGTGGCCTCCGGCGGAGCGCGTGGAGCGGTTGCTGCTGCCGTGCGGTGACGACTTCGACGCGTTCCTGTCCCGGCTGGCGGGCAGTCCGCCGGAGTTGGAGACGGTGGCGAACCTGATGGTGGACGGCGGTTTCGCGCATGCCGTTCCGGTCTCTTCCGTGGGGGAGTGAGCTTCGGCGATGGTGACGTTCGCGCAGGCGCAGGAGCGCGCGGAAGAGTGGATCAACGGGGACGTTCCGGCGTATCAGCACCGTGAGGTGCGGGTGCGGGAGTTCGACCTCGGTTTTGTGGTGTGGGGCGAGGACCGTGCGGAGGGGCCGCGTTCGGACGCGGGCGCTCAGCGGCTCGTCATCGCGCGGGACAGCGGTGAGGCGACGCTGTGGCCGGCGCTGCCGGTGGGTGAGGTGATCCGCCGGTACGAGGAGGAGTACGGCCGTCCGGACGAGGTCGAGGACGCGGTGCCGGCGCCCCCGGCTCGCGTCGATCTGAACCAGACGTCGTTCCTGCTGAGCCCGCCGGAGTGGCTGCAGGAGGCGGCGGACAAGCTGGGGATCCCGGATCGGCGCTCGTCGGAAGGTGGGCTTCCCGAGACCCAGGCCGGGGTGCCCGCGGCCGCGGAGCCCTCCGCTGCGCCGCCGGCCGCGGCGACTTCCGCGCCGGGGACGTCGGTCGGTTCCGGGAGCAGTGGTGCGGCGTGGCCGGCCGCGGGTGGTGACGCGCCGGGCGACGGGGCGCATGGTGTGCCCGCCGGGGCGACGCCCTGGGCCGGTACGGACACCAACGCGGACGCCGGTGACGACCGTTCCGTGCCGCTGCCCGCGACGGTGTTCGCGCCGCCGCTGAGCGACTCCGGCGACGGGGCCACGCCGCCGGACGCCAAGACGGCGCTGATGTCGGGAGGCAGCGGGCTGCCGCCGACGGCGGTCTCTGCGGCGCTCGGCGATCAGGGAGCGCCCGGTGTGCCGCACGGCAGCACGCCGCCTCCGCCTCCCTACGGCTATCCGCAGGGGCAGGCGGCTCCGGGCACGCCTCCTCCGGGCGCCGCGCCGGCCACGCCCCCGTATCCGCAGGGCCCGGGCACGCCGCCCCCGCCGTCCGCTGCGGGTGTGCCGCGGGGCAGCACGCCTCCGCCGCCGGCCCCGTCCTCGTACGGCTACCCCCAGGGTCCCGGCGCTCCCGCCGGCCCGGGCACGCCGCCTCCGGGCGGCCCGCAGGGCGTCCCCGGTTACGGCTACCCGCAGGCCCCGGGCGGTGCCCCGGACGCGCCTCACCCCCCGGCCGGTCCGGGTGCGCCGGGGCGGCCGCTGGCGCCCAACGCCAGTGACATCGCGGACGCCGCGACCAGCAAGGCCGCGCCGCCGCCGCGTCGGCCGCGTGGCGCGGGCACGCCGCCTCCGCCGCCGGGTGTTCCGGGTGCGCCGGGTGCGCGGCCGGGCGGCACGCCTCCGCCGCCGCCCGCGCCCGGTGCTCCCGGCGCGCCGGCGGGTGGGTATGTGCCGACCCAGCTCATGTCGCCGCTCGGCCCCCACGGGCCGGAGGCTCCGGCCGGTCCGGGCGCGCCGGGCGGCACGCCTCCCGGCAACGTGCATCACGCGGCCACGGTGCTGGCCGACCCGTCCCAGCTGGGCGGGGGCACCGGCGGGGGCGCGCCGCAGCCGCCCGGCGCCCCGGGCATGCCGGGTGGGTCCGGCGCACCGGTTCCGCCCGGCGCTCCCGGCATGCCCCCGGCCGGCCCCGGCGTTCCCCGGCCTCCGGGTGCTGCGGGGGGTGCGCGAGAGGCCGTGCACCACGCGGAGACCGTGCTGGCCGGGCCCCCGGTGGCCGGACCCGGCGCACCTCCGCCGCCGCAGGCCCCCGGCGTGCCCGGGATGCCCGGTGCTCACGGCATGCCCCCGGGCGCCCCGCAGCCGATGCCGCCGCACGGTGCGATGCCGCCGCCCGGACAGCCCGTGCCCGGTCAGCCCGTTCCGGGCCGGCCGGTGCCGGGTCAGCCCGTGCCCGGGCAGCAGCCTCCGGCGTACGGCTATCCGCCCCAGGGGCAGCCGACGGTCGGCCCGGGGTACCAGGCCGTGCTGCGCTACCGGGCCCAGGACGGTTCCGAGCAGCAGCTGATCCGGCGTTCGGCGCCGGGTACGCCGCACCCGGAGTGGCAGATCTTCCACGAGCTGCGCGCCATGAACGTGCCGCCGGACAAGGTGCTGGAGCTGCACACGGAGCTGGAGTCGTGTGCGCTGCCGGGTGCCTACTGCGCGCGGATGATCCGGGAGCAGTGGCCGCAGGCGCGGATCGCGAGCATCGCGCCGTACGGCACGGACCACGCGAGCCGGCAGCAGGGCATGCAGCAACTGCTGGCGCACCAGGGTGAGTTGCACCAGGTGGCGGACGGTCCCGCGCGGCCGGCGCCGGTGCGGGTGCCGGTGCCGCAGGTGCCGCCCGTGCCGCCGATCCCGCCGGAGGCAATCGCCCAGGAACTGGCGGCGGCGTTCGGGCCGGGCGTGTTCCGGTTCGAGCAGGCTGCGGTGTCGCGGCAGGGTGTGCCGCCGATCGTGGCGCACACCCTGGTGGCGGCCGGACTGCCGCTGGACATGGGCCCGTTCTTCTGGGCGCAGGCCCAGCCGGGCCGTCCGGTGCCGACGCTGGCGGAGCTTGCGCAGGAGCGCGGCGTGCAGCCGGCCCCGGACGCGGGTTCGTACCTGGTCATGGGCACCGACTTCGGCAAGGCGATCTGTGTGCAGTACGGCACCGCGAACATCGTTGCGGTCCCCGTGGAGGCGGGGCCGGGCGGCGTGCCCGTACCGCCTCAGTTCGTGAACTCCGGGCTGCCGGAGTTCGCGCGCTGCCTGGCCCTGCTGGGCCGCATGTGGCGGCTGCGGTTCGGCCTGAACCAGGAGCAGGCGGGCCGCTGGACCGTCGACTTCCAGGCGCAGCTCGCCTCGCTCGACCCGGCGGCGCTGGGTTCACCGGAGAGCTGGTGGTCGGTGCTGCTGGAGCAGATGTGGGACGGGTTGCTGTGACCCGTATCTGACGCATCGTCAAGGGCAGGGCCCGGCCGTACGACTTCGTACGGCCGGGCCCTGCCCTTTTCAGGTGGTGTCTCGCCATGTTCGTTGCTTATGCGTCGAGTGTCGCGTTATAAACACTTGCGCCTGATCCATAAAGATGTGCGCACCATCGTCGGTTCGTATGGGGCAGGTGGAGAGGGGTTTCCACGGTGAGCAGCGCTTCGGAATCGCCGTACGGCTTCGCGACCGTCCGGGGGCGCGGCTACCGCCCCGAGCAGGTCGACGCGTACGCGTCGGCACTCTCCCAGGACCGCGACGCCGCGTGGGAGCGGGCCGCGCGGCTCACCGTGCTCGCCAAGGACATGGGGGCGGAGCTGGAACAGCTGCGCGAGACGGTCGCGCGGCTCGCCCCGCAGACGTACGAGACGCTCGGGGAGCGCGCACGGCGCGTGTTCCAGCTCGCGGCGGAAGAAGCGGCGGACGTGCGGGAGCGCACGCGGCGCGCGGTACAGGAACACATCGCCGAGGCGGAGGCACACGCGCTCGAGGTGCGCCGCACGGCGCAGGAACAGGCGGACACGCTCCGCGCGGAGGCCGAGGAACGCACCCGGCAGCGGCTCCTCGCCTCTCGCGCCGAGGCGGACGACCTGCGTATCGGCGCCCGGCGCGAGGTGAAGGAGGGGCGCAGCGAGGCGCTCGCCGCGTTGCGGGAGGTGCGGCGGCGCACCGAGGGGATGCTCGCCGAGCAGGCCAGGGAGCACACCGAACGGTGGGCCGAGGCCGACCGCGAGGCCGTCGAACGGGCCGCCGCGCTAGAGAAGCAGCACGCCGAGCGGCTGGCCCGGGCCGAGGCCGCGCTGGCCGAGGCGACGCGGGAGTTCGCGGAGGCGGAGGCGGCGGCACGGCGGTGCCAGGAGGAGGCACACGCGCGTGCCGCCGAGATCCTTGCCGCGGCGCGGGTGCGGGAGGACCGGATCGGGCGGGACACGGAGCGGGTGCTGCGCGAGCACGGGGAGCGGTGGGACGACGTGCAGGCTCACATGGATCACATGCGCGACAGCCTGACGTCGCTGACCGGGCAGGCCGCGCTGGAGTGAGACCGGCGCGACCCGGTTCCCCCGCGCCTGGATTCCGCGCCTCCGGCTTCCCCGCGCCCTCAACTCCCCCTGCGCACGGCCCCCGCCAGGATCCACCCCTCCACCGCCTCGTACTGCCGCCGTTGTTCCTCCGCCTTGCCCCGGCCGGAGGCCACCGTGCCCAGCCAGCCGAAGAGGAAGCCCGCCGGGACCGAGACGATGCCCGTCGTCGTGAACGGGAACCAGTTGAAGTCGGCGTCGGGGAAGGCCGAGATCGGTGAGCCGGAGACCAGATTGGTGCCCGGCATCAGCAGCAGCACGGTGAGGGAACCGCCGATCAGCGTGCAGATCAGGCCGCTTCGGGTGTAGCGGCGCCAGAAGAGGCTGTAGACCAGGGCGGGGGCGATGGCGGAGGCGCCGAGGCAGAAGGAGAGGGTCACCAGGGGCTGCAGGCTGCGGTGCTGGACCAGGGTGGCCAGGAGGATGGTCGGGGTGCCGATGGCCAGGGCCGAGAACCGGGCCAGGGTCATCTCACGGCGGGCCGACATCTCCCGTACCCGGCCCGCGAACACGTCGTGGGCCAGGGAGTTGGCGCAGGCCAGGATCATCCCGGCGACGGAGGCCAGGAGGGTCAGGAAGATCGCCGTGGTCACCGTGGTGAACAGGAAGGTCTCTGCGGTCGACACGTCCGGTCCGAAGGCCGCTCTCGAGCCCAGCAGATACGCCGTGTTGCCCTGCGGGTCCGCCTGGGCAATCGTCGTACGGCCGATCAGGGCCGTCGCACCGACGCCGACGACCGTGATGACCAGGACGAACACGGCCACGCTGGACACCGCCCAGGACATCGAGCGGCGCACCTGACGGGCGCTGGACGCGGTGTACATGCGCATGGTGATGTGCGGCAGGCAGGCGCCGCCCACGACGATCGTCAGCTCGGACGTGATCATGTCCAGGCGGGGGCTGGTCCCGCCCGCGAACTGCAGTCCCGAGTGCAGGAAGGCCTCCCCGGCCCCGCTCTGCCGGGCCGCCGCGCCGAACAGGGCGCCGGGGTCCCAGTCGAAGCGGTGCAGCATCAGCAGGGCGACCAGTGCGCCCGAGCCGAGGAGCATCACGATCTTCACGATCTGGATGAGGGCGGTGCCCTTCATGCCGCCGATCGCCGCGTAGCTGATCATCAGCGCGCCCAGCCCGATCACACAGCCCGTCTTCAGCGACTCGTTGGAGAAGCCGAGGATGAAGGCCAGCAGCTGCCCGGTGCCGGCGAGCTGCACCAGCATCAGCGGCAGCAGCGCCGCGATGGTCACCGCGCACGCCGTGACGCGGACGCAGCGGCCGGGCGTACGGCGGGCCAGCGCGTCGCCCATGGTGAACCGGCCCGCGTTGCGCAGGGGTTCGGCCAGCAGGAACATCATCAGCATCAGCGACAGGGTGGTGCTCAGCGCGAGCACGATGCCGTCGTATCCGCACAGGGCGATCACTCCGCCCGTGCCGAGCACGGTGGCCGCCGAGATGTAGTCGCCGGCGATCGCCAGGCCGTTGCCCATGGGGGACAGGGAGCCGTAGCCGGTGTAGAACTCGTCGAGGTCGTCCCGGTCGGGGCCCGTCATCACGCACAGCAGGAGGGTGATGGTCGCGACGGCGGAGAACGCGACCAGGGACATGGTCTGGGCCGAGTCACTGAATCCCGTGAACCCGGTCATGGTTCACGCCCCCCGCCTGGCGTCCAGCTCCGCCTGTTTGCGGATGCGGTCCGCGATCGGGTCGACATGGCGGCGTGCGGTGTGCTCGTAGAGCGCGATCGCCAGCCAGGTGACGGGCAGTTGGAGGAGCGCGAGGAGCAGTCCGGCGGGGATGCCGTCGGTGACCGTGCTGGTCATGACGTCCGGGGCGAACGCCGACAGGACGAGGAAGAGCGTGAAGTAGCCGAGGGCGGTGAGGGTGGCGGTGCGCCGCTGCCAGCGGTAGGCGGTGCGCAGGACGCGCAGGTCGCTGTGGTGGCCGAGGGGGGTGCGCCGGGGCCGGGGGAGGGGCCTGGGCGGTTCGGGGGGCAGTGGCTGCCAGGGGTAGGTGAGATGCGACGGGGCGGATGGGTACCGGGAGGGGGCGGACGGATACGGGGACGGGGCGGATGGATATGGGGAGGGGACGTATGGGTACGGGTCGTGGGACATCCCGTGCTCCTTGCTGGCTCGGGTCCGTGGCGGCGGACCGCAGGGAGATTGGGGGGTGCGAGCCACGCACGCTACTCGGAGGTATCCGGAGCGCGCGTGGTTTTCACCAAACTGGACGGTCGGTATGCGCTTACTACGCGCAAAGGCCCCTGACCTCGGGTGTTACCCGCGTTAACTCAGATTTTTTCTGTCTCTCCGTCAGTCCTTCAGTACGGGGAAGCGCCGCGGCGCCAGGAACAGCAGCACCAGAAACGCCAGTCCCGCCGCGCACGCGGCCCCCAGATACACCGCGTGCACCGCGTCGGCGATCGCGTGCCGCGTGGCCTGCGGCGCCGTACCGGCGTCGAGCCCCCGGGTCACCGAGTCCAGGTCGCCCGCGCCGCCCAGCCGCGCGGCCAGCACCCCGTTGGCGACCGCGCCGAACACGGCGGCCCCGACGGTCTGTCCGGTCTGCCGGCAAAAGAGCACCGACGCCGTGGTGGTACCGCGCTCCGCCCACCCCACGGTCGACTGGACCCCCACGATGAGCGGCAGCTGGAACAGCCCCAGCGCGCCGCCCAGCAGCAGCATCAGCAGGGTCGGCTGCCAGGCCGCTCCCGGGTACGGCAGGAACGGGAACGCGAACAGGATCAGCGCGGCCGTGCCGATGCCGAGCATCGCGGTGTCGCGGAAGCCGATCCGCCGGTACACGTGCTGGCTGAGCGCGGCCGACATCGGCCAGCTCAGCGTCCACACGGACAGCACGAATCCGGCGGCCACGGGGGCGAGCCCGAGCACCGACTGCGCATACGTGGGCAGGAACACCGACGGCGCCACCATCAGCAGGCCGAGCGCGCCCAGCGCCAGATTGACCGCCGCGATCGTACGGCGCCGCCACACCCACCCGGGAATGATCGGCTCCGCCGCCCGCCGCTCCACCCACACCACGACGCCGACCAGCGCGAGCCCCGTGGCGAACAGGGCGAGCGACGGCGCGGACAGCCACGCCCACGCCACCCCGCCCTGCACCAGCGCGGTGAGCAGCACCCCGCCGCACGCGAACACCGCCAGCGCGCCCGCCCAGTCGACGCGCGCCGACGCGGGACGCTCGCGCGCCGGCTCGTGCAGATGACGCACGACCAGCCAGAGCGCGGCCCCTCCTATGGGCAGGTTGACGAGGAAGATCCAGCGCCAGTCCGCGTACGCCGCCAGCACCCCGCCGATCCCCGGTCCCGCGACGGCCGACACCGCCCACACCGTGGACAGCTTGGACTGGATCTTCGGGCGCTCCTCCAGCGGGTACAGATCGGCGGCCAGGGTCTGCACCGTGCCCTGCAGCGCCCCGCCGCCCAGGCCCTGCACGATGCGGAACGCGATCAGCGCGCCCATGTTCCACGCGGCCGCGCACAGCAGCGAGCCGAGCAGGAACACGGCCGCGCCCGCCACCAGGACGGGCTTGCGGCCGAAGGTGTCGGAGAGCTTGCCGTAGACGGGCAGGGTGACCGTGACGGCGAGCAGATAGCCGGAGAACAGCCAGGAGAAGACGGAGAACCCGCCGAGGTCGCCGACGATCTGCGGTACGGCCGTGGAGACGACGGTGGAGTCGAGCGCGGCCAGTGCCATCGCGAGCATCAGGGCCGCGACGACCGCGCCCCGCCGGGCGGGTGCGGCGCGCTCGGCGCTGTCCCGAGCTGCCGGTCTCGTACTGCCCACCCGGATCCCTCCCCAACTGGTTTCCCTCTGCAGCTATCCGCCCCGCGACAGCTTCCCACTTGACCATGACGCAGCGGGAGGGTGGAGCCTGAGTGCGCCGGTGGGTGGACCTTCCCCGGAGCGGAACTCCACCTGGCGGTGGACTCCCCCTAGGGGGACCTCCGCACGAAGGCTCGGGGAGGGTTCGTACCCCTGGAGGAGGAACTGACCCCCGGGTCGTCCTTAACCTGGCTTTACGCCGCCGGGGGGCGGTTGTCCGAACCGGTGGGGGTGGGGTTTTCCCCCGGGGAAGACGGGGCTTCGCACCAGCGCGCGGCACCCCTGCCACCAGCGAGACTCATCGGCGTACCACTTCGAGGAACCGGTGCGGCACTGCGCGCCGCTCATCCGTCAACCGACATAGGAGACTTACCGTGACATCGGCTGTGACCATTCCCAGGCACGGGGGCACTGGAGGGCCTACGGCCGTTGCCGCGCGGGCGCGGCAGGTCGTCAAGGCATACGGGTCGGGGGAGACCCGTGTCGTCGCCCTCGACCATGTCGACGTGGACATCGCCCGCGGCCAGTTCACCGCGATCATGGGCCCCTCGGGGTCCGGCAAGTCCACCCTGATGCACTGCCTCGCCGGACTCGACACCGTGACGAGCGGCCAGATCCATCTGGACGAGACCGAGATCACCGGCCTGAAGGACAAGAAGCTCACGCAGCTGCGCCGCGACCGGATCGGGTTCATCTTCCAGGCGTTCAACCTGCTGCCGACGCTGAACGCGCTGGAGAACATCACGCTGCCCATGGACATAGCCGGCCGCAAGCCGGACAAGGCCTGGCTGGACCGGGTCGTGGAGACCGTGGGCCTGGCCGGACGGCTGGGGCACCGGCCGACCCAGCTCTCCGGCGGCCAGCAGCAGCGCGTCGCCGTGGCCCGTGCCCTGGCCGCCCGTCCGGAGATCATCTTCGGTGACGAGCCGACCGGAAACCTCGACTCGCGCGCGGGCGCCGAGGTGCTGGGCTTCCTGCGCCGCTCCGTCGACGAGCTGGGCCAGACCATCGTGATGGTCACCCACGACCCGGTGGCCGCCTCCTACGCGGACCGGGTGCTCTACCTCGCCGACGGCCGGATCGTCGACGAGATGTACCAGCCGACGGCCGACCAGGTCCTCGACCGCATGAAGGACTTCGACGCCCGGGGCCGTACGTCATGACCGTCCTGAAGACCTCGATGCGCAACTTCTTCGCGCACAAGGGACGCATGGCGCTGTCGGCGATCGCGGTGCTGCTGTCGGTGGCGTTCGTGTGCGGCACGCTGGTGTTCACCGACACCATGAACACGACGTTCGACAAGCTGTTCTCGGTGACCGCCTCCGACGTCACGGTCTCGCCCAAGGGCGCGTCGAACGACGACACCCCGCAGAACGGCGTGCCGCTGTCGCTGCCCGCGTCCGCAGTGGAGAAGGTGAAGACGGCCGACGGCGTCAAGTCGGCCGAGGGCGCGGTCAGTTCCCTGAACGTCACCGTCGTCGACGGCGACAACGACAACATGGGCTCCAGCACCGGCGCGCCCACCATCGCCGGCAACTGGACCAGGAACGACCTGCGGTCGATGGAGATCACCTCCGGGCACGCACCGCGCGGGCCGACCGAGGTGATGGTCGACGCCGACACCGCCGACAAGCACCACCTCAAGATGGGCGACGAGCTGCGCACCATCGCGCAGACCGGTGACTTCACGGCGCGGATCGTCGGCATCGCCACCTTCAAGGTGACCAACCCCGGTGCCGCGGTCGTCTACTTCGACACCGCCACCGCCCAGCGCGAACTGCTCGGCGCCACCGGCCGGTTCACCCAGATCAACGTCACCGCCGCGGCCGGCGTCTCCGACGCGCGGCTCAAGCGGAACGTCGCACAGACGGTCGGCACGGGGACGTACAAGTACCAGACCGCCAAGGAGAACGCCGACGAGAACCGCAAGGGCGTCGGCGAGTTCATGAACGTCATCAAGTACGCCATGCTCGGCTTCGCCGGCATCGCGTTCCTGGTGGGCATCTTCCTGATCATCAACACCTTCTCGATGCTGGTCGCCCAGCGCACCCGCGAGATCGGCCTGATGCGGGCGATCGGCTCCTCCCGCAAGCAGGTCAACCGGTCGGTGCTGGTCGAGGCGCTGCTGCTCGGCTTCGTCGGCTCGATCCTCGGCGTCGGCGCCGGTGTCGGCATCGCCGTCGGCCTGATGAAGATCATGGGCACGATGGGCATGGACCTGTCGACCCGGGACCTGACGATCAAGACGACCACCCCCGTGGTGGGCCTGATCCTCGGCGTGATCGTCACCGTCCTCGCCGCCTACCTGCCCGCCCGCCGAGCCGGCAAGGTCTCCCCGATGGCCGCGCTGCGCGACGCCGGTACGCCTGCCGACAGCAGGGCGGGATGGATCCGGGGCGTCATCGGCCTGCTCCTCACCGGCGCCGGCGTGGCCGCGCTGTTCGCCGCCGCCTCGGCGAAGAAGGCGAGCGACGGCTCGCTCGTCCTCGGCGCGGGCATCGTCCTGTCCCTGATCGGCTTCGTCGTCATCGGCCCGCTGCTGGCGGGCGGTGTGGTCCGGGTGATCAGCGCCGTGCTGCTGCGTGCCTTCGGCCCGGTCGGCCGTATGGCCGAGCGCAACGCCCTGCGCAACCCGCGCCGTACGGGGGCCACGGGCGCCGCCCTGATGATCGGCCTCGCGCTGGTCGCCTGCCTGTCGGTGGTCGGCTCCTCCATGGTCGCCTCCGCGACCAGCGAGCTGGACAAGTCGGTCGGCGCGGACTTCATCGTCACGGGCCGCCAGCGGATCGTCCCGCAGGCCCAGCAGGCGATGGAGCGGACGCCGGGCCTGGCCCATGTCACCAGCTACAAGGAGATCGGCGCCACGCTGACCTCGCCCGACGGCAAGACCGACGACAAGGGTGTGACGGCCGCGGACCCGTCGTACGCCGGCGACCTGCGCCGCACCACCACCGAGGGCACCCTGAAGAACGCCTACGGCAAGGACGCCATGGCGGTCGGCTCCGACTACGCCAAGAAGCACGGCGTGCACGTCGGCGACACCATCACGGTCGCCTTCAAGCACGGCCGCACGGCGAAGCTCAAGGTCGCCGCCGTCACGGACGACGACACCGCACTCGACAAGGGCTCGCGCTACATGAGCATCGCGACCATGGCGAAGTACGTCCCGAAGAGCCAGATCCCGCCGAACGTGATCATGTTCGCCAAGGCCAGGGAAGGCCAGGAGAAGCAGGCGTACGCGGCTCTGAAGACGTCACTGAAGAAGTGGCCGCAGTACCAGGTCAGGGATCAGACCGACTACAAGAAGGAACTGAAGGACCAGGTCGGCCAGCTCCTGAACATGGTCTACGGCCTGCTCGCCCTGGCGATCATCGTCGCCGTCCTCGGTGTGGTGAACACCCTGGCCCTGTCGGTGGTCGAGCGGACGAGGGAGATCGGCCTGATGAGGGCCATCGGCCTCTCCCGCCGCCAGCTGCGCCGCATGATCCGCCTGGAGTCGGTGGTCATCGCCCTCTTCGGCGCCCTCCTCGGCCTCGGCCTGGGCATGGGCTGGGGAGCGACCGCCCAGAAGCTCCTCGCCCTGGAGGGACTGAACGTCCTGGAGATCCCCTGGCCGACGATCATCGGAGTCTTCATCGGCTCGGCCTTCGTGGGCCTGTTCGCGGCACTGATCCCGGCGTTCAGGGCGGGGCGGATGAACGTGCTGAACGCGATCGCGACGGATTAGCCGCCCAGGCTGAGCCGACGCCACGACCACCGCATACGGGGGTTGCGGGGGAAAGCCCGGTGCCGGGGAGCCTTGGGGGGCTTCCCGGCACCGGGTATGTGTGGGCCGGGATTTCCGGGCCATGGTCGGTGATACCGGCCGGCCCGGCGCTCGAGGACGAGGCCGTCCGGGCCGAGGCGGACGAGGATGTCCGGGCCGAAGCGGGGGTCCGGGGGCGGCAGCCCCCAGCGAGCGGCCACACCGACCCCGGCGACCGTAAGACCGGCGTTGTCCACAGGCCCCGGCACCGGCGAGCGCAGCGTCGTACGCTGGAGACCCCCCGGCCGTCGGACGAGTCGGGTCATTCGTGTTGCCCACCCCCGGACGAAAGCCCCCTCCATGAGCCTGCACGGTCTGCTCGACGCCGTCGTCAAGGACGCCGCCCTCGCGGAAGCGATCAAGGCGGCCGAGGACGGCAACCGGATGCACATCGACCTGGTCGGCCCCCCGGCGGCCCGCCCCTTCGCCATCGCCGCCGTTGCCCGCGAGGCCGGCCGCCCGGTGCTGGCGGTGACGGCGACGGGACGCGAGGCCGAGGACCTGGCCGCCGCCCTGCGCTCACTGCTGCCCTCCGAGGGCGTCGTCGAGTACCCCTCCTGGGAGACGCTCCCGCACGAGCGGCTCAGCCCTCGCAGCGACACCGTCGGCCGCCGCCTCGCCGTACTGCGCCGCCTCGCCCACCCGAGGCCCGACGACCCCGAGACCGGACCGGTCTCCGTCGTCGTGGCACCCGTACGATCCGTGCTCCAGCCGCAGGTCAAGGGCCTGGGCGACCTGGAACCGGTGGCCCTGAGGACGGGGCAGACCGCCGACCTCAACGCCATCGTGGACGCCCTCGCGGCCGCCGCGTACTCCCGTGTCGAGCTGGTCGAGAAGCGCGGCGAATTCGCCGTACGCGGCGGCATCCTCGACGTGTTCCCGCCCACCGAGGAACACCCCCTGCGCATCGAGTTCTGGGGCGACGACGTCGAGGAGATCCGCTACTTCAAGGTCGCCGACCAGCGCTCCCTGGAGGTGGCCGAGCACGGCCTGTGGGCGCCGCCCTGCCGTGAGCTCCTGCTGACGGAAGACGTCCGTACGCGCGCGCGTGCCCTCGCCGAACAGCACCCCGAGCTGGGCGAACTCCTCGGCAAGATCGCCGAGGGCATCGCCGTCGAGGGCATGGAGTCCCTGGCCCCGGTCCTGGTCGACGACATGGAGCTGCTGCTCGACGTGCTGCCCAAGGGCGCGATGGCCGTCGTGTGCGACCCGGAGCGGGTACGCACGCGTGCCGCCGATCTGGTGGCGACGAGCCAGGAGTTCCTGCAGGCCTCCTGGGCGGCCACCGCCGGCGGCGGCGAGGCACCCATCGACGTCGGCGCGGCCTCCCTGCGGTCCATCGCCGACGTCCGCGACCGCGCGCGCGAGCTGGACATGATGTGGTGGTCGGTGTCGCCGTTCGCCGCCGACGAGGAGCTGACGGACACATATGCCGTTGACGCGGCGGGGGACACGCTCAAGCTCGGCATGCACGCGCCCGAGACCTACCGCGGCGACACCGCGCGCGCCCTCGCCGACACCAAGGGCTGGCTCGCCGACGGCTGGCGCACGGTCTTCGTGACCGAGGGCCACGGCCCCGCGGCCCGCACGGTCGAGGTCCTCGGCGGCGAGGGCATCGCCGCCCGCCTCGACGCGGACCTCGCCGAGCTCAGCCCCTCGGTCGTCCATGTCTCCTGCGGCTCGATCGACTACGGCTTCGTCGACCCGGCGCTCAGACTCGCCGTCCTGACGGAGACCGACCTGTCGGGCCAGAAGGCGGCCGGCCGGGACGGCGCCCGCATGCCCGCCCGCCGCCGCAAGACCATCGACCCGCTGACCCTGGAGCCCGGCGACTACATCGTCCACGAGCAGCACGGCGTCGGCCGCTACATCGAGATGGTGCAGCGCACCGTCCAGGGCGCCACCCGCGAGTACCTCGTCGTCGAATACGCCCCCGCCAAGCGCGGCCAGCCCGGCGACCGCCTCTACATCCCCACCGACCAACTGGAGCAGATCACCAAGTACGTCGGCGGCGAGGCACCCACCCTGCACCGCCTCGGCGGCGCGGACTGGACGAAGACCAAGGCCCGCGCGAAGAAGGCCGTCAAGGAGATCGCCGCCGACCTGATCAAGCTCTACAGCGCGCGGATGGCGGCCCCGGGACACGCCTTCGGCACGGACACCCCCTGGCAGCGGGAGCTGGAGGACGCCTTCCCGTACGCCGAGACCCCCGACCAGCTGACAACGATCGCCGAGGTCAAGGAGGACATGGAGAAGTCGGTCCCGATGGACCGCCTGATCTGCGGCGACGTCGGCTACGGCAAGACCGAGATCGCGGTGCGCGCCGCCTTCAAGGCCGTCCAGGACGGCAAGCAGGTCGCGGTCCTCGTCCCGACCACACTGCTGGTGCAGCAGCACTTCGGGACGTTCAGCGACCGGTACTCGCAGTTCCCGGTGAACGTGCGCGCGCTGTCCCGCTTCCAGACCGACACCGAGGCCAAGGCGGTCCTGGAGGGCCTGCAGGACGGCGCGGTCGACATCGTCATCGGCACCCACCGCCTGTTCTCCTCGGAGACCAAGTTCAAGGACCTCGGCCTCGTCATCGTCGACGAGGAGCAGCGCTTCGGCGTCGAGCACAAGGAGCAGCTGAAGAAGCTCCGCGCGAACGTCGACGTCCTGACCATGTCCGCGACCCCGATCCCCAGAACCCTGGAGATGGCGGTCACCGGCATCCGCGAGATGTCGACGATCACCACCCCGCCGGAGGAGCGCCACCCGGTGCTCACTTTCGTCGGGCCGTACGAGGAGAAGCAGATCGGCGCGGCCATCCGCCGCGAACTGCTGCGCGAGGGCCAGGTCTTCTACATCCACAACCGGGTCGAGTCGATCGACCGCGCGGCCGCCCGGCTGCGCGAGATCGTCCCCGAGGCGCGCATCGCCACCGCCCACGGCCAGATGTCGGAGTCCACGCTGGAACAGGTCGTCGTCGACTTCTGGGAGAAGAAGTACGACGTCCTTGTGTCGACCACGATCGTCGAGTCCGGCATCGACATCTCCAACGCCAACACCCTGATCGTCGAGCGCGGCGACACCTTCGGCCTCTCGCAGCTCCACCAGTTGCGCGGCCGCGTCGGCCGGGGCCGCGAGCGCGGCTACTCCTACTTCCTGTACCCGCCGGAGAAGCCCCTGACCGAGACCGCCCACGAGCGGCTCGCGACCATCGCCCAGCACACCGAGATGGGCGCGGGCATGTACGTGGCGATGAAGGACCTGGAGATCCGCGGAGCGGGCAACCTCCTGGGCGGCGAACAGTCCGGACACATCGCGGGCGTCGGCTTCGACCTGTACGTCCGTATGGTCGGCGAGGCGGTCGCGGACTACCGGCGGCAGCTGGAGTCCGGCGAGATCGAGGAGGAGCCGCCGCTCGAGGTCAAGATCGAGCTGCCCGTCGACGCGCACGTCCCGCACACCTACGCCCCCGGCGAGCGGCTCCGCCTCCAGGCGTACCGGGCCATCGCCTCGGCCAACACCGAGGAGGACATCAAGGCCGTACGGGAGGAACTCGTCGACCGCTACGGCAAGTTGCCCGAGCCGGTGGAGAACCTGCTCCTGGTGGCGGGCCTGCGCATGCTCGCGCGCGCGTGCGGCGTCGGCGAGATCGTGCTGCAGGGCACCAACATCCGGTTCGCGCCCGTGGATCTGCGGGAGTCGCAGGAGCTGCGGGTCAAGCGGCTGTACCCGGGCACCGTCATCAAGCCGGCGGTGCACCAAGTGCTGGTGCCGCGCCCGAAGACCGCGAAGGTCGGCGGGAAGCCGCTCGTCGGGCGGGAGTTGCTGGGCTGGGTCGGGGAGTTCCTGGCGTCGATCCTGGGTTCCTGACCGCGCCCCTTCCGGTCACCGTTCGAACGGGGCTGCGTTCGCTGCGTTCTCTGCGCTCTCTGCGTTCCCGGTGCTGAACAGCATGGCCGCGAGGGTGCGGAACACCTCCTCGGGGTCCCGGCCGCCGACGGGGTCGTCCAGGTTGTGGCTGAGGAGCAGCGTGGCGAAGCCGTGGGCGAGGGACCAAGCCGCGACTTCGGCGAGCCGTGCGTCGGCGCCGCGGCGCTCCGGGGCCACGGTGGCGACGGCCTCGCGCAGCGCGTCGCCTGCGAGGGCGCGGGCGGTGGCGAGTTCGAGGTCGCCGGCGCGCAGCAGTTCCGGAGCGAACATCACCTGGAAGTGCGCGGGGTGCTCACGGGCGAAGCGTACATAGCGCACACCCGCGTCGCGCAGGCCCGAGGCGTCCCGCAGCGCGGACGCCAGCAGCCCGAACCCCTCTGCCGCGATGACCGTGAGCAGCCCGGTGCGGTCCTTGAAGTGGTGGGCGGGCGCCGCGTGCGAGACACCGGCGCGGCGGGCGAGGTCGCGCAGGCTCAGCGCCGAGGGGCCGTCGGCGGCGATGACGTCGAGCGCGGCGGTCAGGATGGCGCGACGCAGGTCGCCGTGGTGGTACGGGCGTTGCGCGGAGCCGGAGCCGGAGCCGGAGCCCGAGCCGGTGCCGGCGGCGGGGCCGGAGCCAGCGGCGGCGCCGGGACTGGGGCTTGAGGCGGGCCTGGTGGGGGTCATGCACAGCAGCGTACGCCGAATCTAGGCATTGACAAGTTCCCCACGCTCGGGCAATCTTGTCAGTGTCAAGTTGTGAGTGATCGTCATCCACCCCGGACGCGGTGAGGAGTCACGTCATGTCTGAGCACGTCAGCAGGACCGTCGAGGGCGAGACCGTGCCGGACGGCGCCGTCGAGCCCGGCCGCGCGCGGCAGCTGTGGCACCTGCTCGAACCCCTGCACGCGATCCTGTACTACGCCCCGGAAGCCTTCGAGGAAGCCGCCGCACTCGGATTCGACACCGCGGAGCGCTGGCCGAGCTACTTCCCGTACCGCGCCGCGCCGTTGGGAGCGGTCGGCAGCGAACGCGTGACCTCCGCCTTCTACAGCTTCAACCCCCGCATGGTCGCCGAGCACATCGACTCGGCGTGGACGATCGCCGCTCCGGAAGCGGTCCTGAAGGCCAGGGAGCGGACGGTCGACCGGGCGTACCGCTCGATACTGGGCGACCGCGTCGACAGCCCCGAGCTGGCCGAGGCCGCGGCCCTCGCCCGGCGCGCGGCCGAGGCGGCGAACACCGCGGGCCGCCCGCTCGCCGCCGCCAACGCCGAACTGCCCTGGCCCGAGGCCCCCCATCTGCAGCTGTGGCACGCGGCGACGATCCTGCGCGAGCACCGCGGCGACGGCCATCTCGCGGCCCTCCTCGTCGCGGGCCTCGACCCGGTCGAGTCGCTCGTGTCCTTCGCCGCGATAGGCGCCGCGTCCGTGGAGCGCTTCGAGAGCCGCGGCTGGAGCCCCGAGCAGTGGGCGGCGGCACGCGAGCGACTGACCGCCCGGGGCCTGGTCCACGAGGACGGTGCGGCGACGGAGGCTGGCCGCGACCTGCGCCGCGTCGTGGAACAGCACACCGACCAACTGGCCACCGCTCCCTGGCAGTCCCTCGGCCTGCCCGCGGTGAACCGCCTGACCGAACTGCTCGGCGACTACTGGGTCGCGGTCCTCTCCTCCGGGCTGCTGCCCGCGGAGTCGACCCTGGGCATCGGCAAGGTCTGACCGCCCCCGCACGACGGCCGGACGGAACGGACGGCTGAGACGGACGGCTGAGATGGGCGGCGGATAAGACCGGCCGCACGCCGACGTGCACCCAGCACCCCTCGGGCCCCCGTCCACCCGCACCCCCCCGACGGCTACCGTGGGGTCAGGACCAGTCCGCCCGCTCGGAGGCGGTACAGGGGAGGCAAGGGGGGGCGCCGTGATGCGTCTGAGGAGCGGGGCAGTCACCGCTGTCGTCATGATGTTCGCCGTGGCCGGCTGTACGGCCCAGCAGACCGGGGGGTCTTCCGGACCCGGGCAATCGGGTGGCGGGGGCGCTGCCCTGACCGCCGCGGACTCGCTGACCGTCAAGGGACGTGCGCCGAAGACCGGTTACTCCCGCGCCAGGTTCGGCACAGCCTGGGCGGACACCGACTCCAACTCCTGCGACACCCGGGACGACATCCTCAAACGCGACCTGAAGGAGGTGAAGTTCACCGGCGGCACCTGCAAGGTCTCCTCCGGCCTGCTGGACCCCGACCCCTACTCCGGCAAGGACATCACCTACCGGCGCGGCCGCAGCCAGGTGGACATAGACCATGTCGTCGCCCTCTCGGACGCCTGGCAGAAGGGCGCCAAGTACTGGGCCCCCAGCAAGCGCATAGCCCTGGCCAACGACCCGCTCAACCTCCTGGCCGTCGACGCCGGCACCAACCGAGGCAAGGGCGACGGCGACACGGCCACCTGGCTTCCGCCCAACAACTCCTACCGCTGTGCGTATGTCGCCGCCCAGGTAGCGGTGAAGAAGAAGTACGACCTGTGGGTGACCGCTGCCGAAAAGGCGGCCATGAAGAAGGTCCTCACGACCTGCCCGAACCAGAAACTCCCCTCCGGCGGCAACCCGACGAAGGCACCGGAGCGGTTCCGGGCGCACTGAGGGGACTGGGGCTGGGGGAACCGGCCAATTGGGGGAGGGGAGGGGGAGGGCGGGGGGAGGGGCCCCGAGGAGGTAAAACCGTTTCCCGGCCGTCGGCCCCACCGCATACGGTCGCCCGCATGGACGTGAAGGTAACGAGCCTCGCCGAGCAGCCCGGCAAGCTGGAGCAGGTTCTCGGTATGGCCGACACCTGGCCGGAGTTCACCGTCAACGACCCTGTGGGCAACGCCTACTACGGTCGTATCCCCACCGAACTGCCGGAGTACGTGCTGTTCGCCGAGGACGAGCGGGGCGAAGTGGTCGCGCACGGCTACAGCGTGCCCTTCGCTCTCGGTGCCGAGGGCCGCGGTACTTTGCCCGCCCGCGGCTGGGACCAGGTGCTCGGCTGGGCCTTCGCCGATCTGCGCCGTGACATCCGTCCCGACACGGTCAGCGCCATCTCCATCGTCGTGGCGCCGCACGTCCAGGGGACCGGTCTGTCCGGCCGGATGCTCTCGGCGATGCGTGACAACGCCCGGGCGCACGGCTTCAGCGAGGTCGTCGCCCCGGTCCGCCCCAGCGCCAAGCACCTCGAGCCCCGCACCCCGATCGAGGAGTACGCGTACCGGGTGCGCGCCGACGGTCTGCCGCACGACCCGTGGTTGCGCGTCCACGCCCGGGCCGGTGCCACCATCGACTCCGTCGCCCCGGCGTCCATGACCGTGGCCGCCTCGCTGGAGGAGTGGCGCCGCTGGACCGGGCTGCCCTTCGACACGGAGGGCGACATAGACGTACCCGGCGCACTGGTCCCGGTCCGCTGCGAACCGGAGCGCGGATACGCCGTGTACGTCGAGCCCAATGTGTGGATGCGGCATCCCCTGTGAGTGGCGCCGCATCCCGGCTCAGCTGCCCAGCGCGTCCAGGTCGAGGATCTTGCCGACGGGCTTCTTCGCCGGCACCGGCTGGTTGTAGGCACCGAGGGTGAGGTGCACCGGGTCCTTGACGGACGTGCTGTCGATCTTCAGCAGATACGGCTTGCCCTCGGTGGCGACGTACAGCGTGTACTGGTCCTTGCCGTCCTTCTCGTGCAGGACGATCGCCGGCGTTCCGTCGACCGTTGTCGTCTTCCCCCGGGTGGCGTCCGAGTTGACGTCTGCGGCGCCACCGAGCACCGAGTCCAGGTCGCAGAAGCTCGCGATGTCCTTGGCGTCCTGGCCCTTCACGGCCATCTTGGTCCACTTGCCGGCCAGCATCGCCACGGCGGCGTCGGTGTCGGCCTTGGACTCGCCCTTGCTCTGGGCGCGCAGGAACGCCTCGTCGTACTTCATGTAGATGGTGTCCCCGGTCTTGATCAGGTCGGCCTTGCCCTGACCGCCCATGCTCATGGTGCCGGCGCATTCGCCCTTCTTGTTCAAGGCCATGTCGAGCTGGATGGTGCCGTTGCTCTCGTCGTCGGCGACATCGCCCTTCAGGCGCAGCGACGAGGCGCCGGTGGTGGCCTTCAGCGCCCGGTCGGCGATGTCACCGCCGGTGAGCCCGGCGAACGGACCCTTCGGCTTGCTGTCCGCCTTGTCCTGCCCCGGCAGACAGCCGGTGAGCCCCGCGGTGGCCGCGGCGGCGAGACAGAGGGCGGCAAGTGCGGTGCGACGCATGGGAGTTCCTTGGTGAGTGTGGTGAGCGGAGTGGGTGGATGGTGCTCCGGTGGAGCGGGGATGCGGTGCCGTACGGCGATCGGTGCTGCCGCACGGCGACGGTGATGCCGCACGGCACCGACGGCGCACACTCGGCCAGGCGGCCAGGCGGCCAGGCGGCTGGGCGCCCGGGTCAGGCTGGGTCAGGCTGGGTCAGGCCGTCTTCTTCCAGTCCCCGCAGCCGTCGGTCTTGAAGTAGGCGTCGGTGGAGCGGATGGTGACGACGGCGGTGCCGGTCACGTTGTTGTTCGCGATGATCGAGTTGAGGCCGTGCTCGGCGTCCTTGGTGCGCTCCCAGTAGCAGGAGTCGTCGGCGTTGCCGGTGGACTTGTAGGTCCCGGGGGCGATGTCGGTGCCGACCTTGAACATGCCGCCGTGGCCGTCCATCGTCGAGGCGCGTGAACCCTTCGCCTTCGGGTCGACGGCCTCCCAGTCCTTGCAGCCGCTGGACTTGAACAGCTTGTCGGTGGGCTTGATGGTGACGTAACTGGTCCCGCTGACGTTGTCGTTGGCCAACAGCGAGTCCGTCTCGCCCGAGGCGTCCTTGGCGCGCTCCCAGTAGCACATGTCGTCGGTGTTGCCGCTGGTGCGGTAGGTGCCGGGCTTGACGTCCGAACCGATCTGGAAGTCGCCGTCCCCGTCGAACGCGGCCTTCTTCTTCGAGGCGGCTTCCGATCTGCCCGAGTCCTTCTTCCCGCCGGTCTTGTGCTCGGCGGACGTCGAAGAGCCCTTGCCGCTGCTGTCGGACCTGCCGCCGCTGCCGCCGCTGCCGGCGTTCGCCGACACGGCCCCGATGACGACGATCCCCACGACGGCGCCCAGCGCGACCTTGCCCTTCATGCCCATGGCTGTCCCCTCCCCGAGACGGCGACCGCCTCCCTCTGGCGACCGCTCGTTCGCTGGGTCAATAAGAGCAGAGCCTGTGAACCGAGTCAACACGATTCACACGATGAGTCTCGTACACGGGCGTGAATGGGTGGATCACATGTTCGCCGGTATGCTCGGTGTCACACACGGGACGAGGGGAGCGGGGCGGGTGCAGGACAACGCGACAGAAGTGACCGCCGCCGGAATTGCACGGCTCGCCGGCGTCGGCCGCGCCGCCGTCAGTAACTGGCGCCGCCGGCATGCCGACTTCCCGAAACCGGTCGGCGGCACCGAGACCAGCCCGTCCTTCGCCCTTGCCGAGGTCGAGGCATGGCTGCGCAAACAGGGCAAGCTCGCCGAAGTCCCCTTGCGTGAACGCGTCTGGCAGCAGCTCGCCGGCCACCCGGAGGGCCCGGTCACGGCCCTGGTGCACGCGGGCTGTGCGCTGCTGCTCATCCATGAACGCCCGACCGACTGGCTGGAGATCAGCGCCGGCTCCGACGAGCGGCTGGCCGCGATGCTGCCCGCCGCGCTGGAGCAGGTGATCGCGCCGCGGTTCGGTGTGGCGCGGGGTCGCCGTGTTCACAGCCGACAGGCCGCGGGTGGGGCGGCGGCTGTGAACACTCCGGCCGATGTGAACAGGCCGGGGGCGGCTCACAGCCCCGGAGCTGTGAACACGCGGGCCATGGCGGACGCCCCTCGCGATGTGAACGCCGTGAACACCCCGGCCCAGGTTCACACCCCACCGCCGGCCAACCATTCGGCCGCAGTTCACACCCCTCCCGCGGTCACCGCCCCGCCCGCTGTGAACACCGCCCCGGTCGTGAACGGCACCCCTGCAGTTCACATCCCCACCGCCCCCCAACTCCTCCCCTCCGTCCCCCTCCTGCGCGGCGCCGCCGAGCTGGCGGCCGAGACGGGAGCGCGGCAGACCTTCGAGTTCCTGCTGGGGCGGCACCTGGACGCCAACCCGCGCCAGTACACGCTCACCCCCGCCGAGCTCGCCCGGCTCATGGCCGACCTCGCCGGCCCCGCCCGCACCGTGCTCGATCCGGCCTGTGGCACCGGCGCCCTGCTGCGTGCCGTCGAGACCCGCCCCGACCAGCAGCTGTACGCCCAGGACAGCGCGCCCGACCTCGCCGCGCTCACCGCGTTCCGGCTCGCGCTGCATGCCCGGGCCGGCGTGCGCGGCGCGGCCGGCGACACCCTGCGCGGTGACGCGTATCCGGAGCTGCACGCCGACGCCGTCCTGTGCCACCCGCCGTTCAACGAGCGCAACTGGGGGCATGACGAACTCGCCTACGACCCCCGCTGGGAGTACGGCTTCCCGGCGCGCACCGAGTCCGAGCTCGCCTGGGTCCAGCACGCGCTGGCCCGGCTGAAGGACGGCGGCACCGCCGTGCTGCTGATGCCGCCCGCCGCCGCCTCCCGCCGCTCCGGCCGGCGCATCCGTGCCGACCTGCTGCGGCGCGGTGCGCTGCGGGCCGTGGTCGCGCTGCCGGTGGGTGCGGCGCCGCCGTACAACATCCCGCTGCACGTATGGGTGCTGCGCCGCCCGGACAAGGCGCCCGCGCAGCCAGAGGTGCTGCTCGCCGACACCGGGCAGTTCGCCACCGAGGGGCGCGGCAGGCCGGACTGGCATGCGGTGCGGGACGCCGTCCTCGACTCCTGGCGCGCCTTCGAACGCGCCGGGCGGCTGGACGAGCGCCCGGGGCTGGCCCGTTCGGTGCCCGTGATCGAGCTCCTCGACGACGACGTGGACCTCGCCCCCGCCCGCCACCTCCCGCCGCCCGCCGCGGCCGACGGAGCGGAGCAGCTCACGGCCGTGCGCGAGCGGCTCGGCGAGACCCTGCGCCTGACCACCGCCCTCACTCCGCCGCCCGCCGACTCCGCGCGGCCCGTGCGCTGGCCGCTCACCACCATCGGTGAGCTCGCGCGCGGGGGCGCCCTGGTGCTGCGTACCGGCGGCAATGGCGGCCGCGCGCGCGTGCCCGTCCTCACCGACCACGACGTCCTCGCCGGAACCGCGCCCTCCGGGACGCTCCCCGAGAGCGACGAGGAGGCCGTGCTCACCGAGCCGGGCGACGTCGTCGTCCCGGTGCTCGGCGGCGGCTCGGTGGCGCGCGTGATCGACGAGGCGACGGGGGGTGCCGCCCTGGGGCGCAACCTGGTGCTCCTGCGCCCCGATTCCACGGCGCTCGACTCGTGGTTCCTCGCCGGCTTCCTGCGCGGCACCGCCAACAACCGCCAGGCCAGCAGCTACGCGTCCACCGCCACACGCCTCGACGTGCGCCGCCTCCAACTGCCGCGGCTCCCGCTCGACGAACAGCGGCGCTATGGCGCGCGCTTCCGCGCCCTGGACGAGTTCGAGCGGGCGCTCAGGCGCGCGGGCCGGCTCGGGGAGCAGCTCGCGCGCGGGATGTACGACGGCCTGACCGACGGCACGGTGGCGCCCGAGTGAACCGGCGGGGGCGGCGGGTCCTGTGCTGCCGCCCGCTCCCGCCCGCTCCCGCCCGGAACGTCCGGCTCCGCGCGTCCCTGTCCGTACCTGCGATGTTGTGGGAAGTGATCGGCACGACAACGGTTCGGTACAACCCGGACCGCTTGTCCGTGTCGGGCCATATGCTCGAAGCGACAATCGCATGACCGGCGTTGTCCGTGCCGCGGACGCCGCCGGACGGACATGTACGCCCTCTTCAGGCATCAGGAGCACACATGCAAGGCCACGGCTACGCACAGCCGGTGAAGCGGCCACCGGACACCGCGGTGCTGGTCTTCCTGCGCGTGCTGTTCGTGGTGATCGGGTTCACCTGTATCGGCTTCGCGGCCTGGGCGATGCTGTTGCGCCTGGCCATAGTGACCCGCAAGTCGCTGGACTGGGGCCTGTTCGTGGCGGTACTGGCCGCCGACGTCCTCAGCATCGTGCTGCTGGGCAGCGAATCCGGCGACGAGATCCACACCGCCGGCGGCTACCTGGGCATCTACTTGCTCCTCGGCACCCTCGTCGCCGCGACGGCGTACTACCTCGCGGCGGACATACGACACTTCCAGCGGTTGCGGGACGCCTACCGCGCGCAGCAGCCGATGGGGCCGGCGTACGCCTATCCGCACCCCGCGTCGCCGTACACCGCGGCGACCGTGCCGAGCACCCCGCAGTCCCCGCACACCCCGCCCCCGATGCCCCACACACCTCACACTCCCCCGCCCCAGCCGCCGACAACGGCGCCGCCCCAGCGTCCGGCACCCGCCCGTATCGACCAGGTGCGCGCCGAGCTGGACGAGCTCAGTGACTACCTGCGCAAGCACGACGGGCATCACGAGGGCAACTACGAGGGCGGACGGTGACCGTGGCGACAGGACGTGTCGTCGCCGGCCGCTACGAACTGTCCACGCTCATCGGGCAGGGCGGCATGGGCCAGGTCTGGACGGCGTACGACAAGCGGCTCGACCGGCGCGTGGCGGTCAAGCTGCTGCGCCCCGACAAGGTGGCGGGGCAGGAGGCCGACGAGCTGCGCCGCCGGTTCGTGCGCGAGTGCCGGGTGACCGCACAGGTCGACCACCCCGGTCTGGTCACGGTGCACGACGCGGGCAGTGAGGGCGAGGAGCTGTTCCTCGTCATGCAGTACGTCGACGGCGCCGACCTCTCCGACCATCTCGCCGAGCACGACCCGTACCCGTGGCAGTGGGCGGTCGCGGTCGCCGCGCAGCTGTGCGCCGTGCTGAGCGCCGTGCACGCGGTGCCGATCGTCCACCGTGACCTCAAGCCGCGCAACGTGATGGTGAAGCAGGACGGCACGGTCACCGTCCTCGACCTCGGTGTCGCCTCCGTCATGGACACCGACACCACCCGTCTGACCCACACCGGCTCGCCCATCGGTTCGCCCGCCTACATGGCCCCCGAGCAGGCGATGGGCGGCGCGGTCGGCCCGTACACCGATCTGTATGCGCTGGGCGTGCTGATGCACGAACTGCTCAGCGGGGACGTGCCGTTCGCAGGCTCCACGGCGCTCGGGGTGCTGCACCGGCACCTGTACGAGCCGCCCCTGCCCGTGCGCCGGATCCGCCCCGAGGTGCCGGAGACGCTCGAGGCACTCGTACTGCGTCTGCTCGCCAAGGACCCGCAGCACCGCCCCGCCTCCGCGCAGGAGGTGTACGAGAACCTGGCACTGCTCCTGCCCGCGCGCGGGATACCCACCGGGGCACCCCTGGACCCCACCCGCCCCTTCCTGCGCCCGCACGCCCCCTGGCCGGACCGAGCGCGCACCCCGGCGCCCCAGCCCGCCCCGGTGGCGCCCGTGCCCGACAAGCCCGATGTCGCCGCCGCCGTCGACGAGGTCAAGCGCCTCCTCGGCGAGGGCCGTATCACCCAGGCCGTCGACATCCTCGGCGCGATCCTGCCCACCGCGGCCGAACAGCACGGCGAGCACTCGCCGGTCGTCCGCACCCTGCGCAAGCAGTACGCGGCCACGCTCATGGACGACGGCCAGTACCGGCGCGCGCTGCCCGAGCTGCGCCGCCTCGCCGACGAACGCGCCTCCGAGGCCGGCCAGGCCGACCCGCAGTCCCTGCGGTTCCGCTACGACGCAGCCCAGTGCCTGGAGCAGCTCGGCGAACCGGCGGCTGCGCTCGCGGAGTACCGCGCGCTGCTGCCGTACTACGAGAACCAGTACGTCTCCGGTGACCCGCAACTCGCCCATGACGTCCGCCGTCGCATCGGCCATTTGCTGCTGGCCCTCGGCGACCGGGCTTCCGCCCATGACACGCTCGCGCGACTGGTGCTGGACGTGGAGCGCCTGCACGGACCCGGACACCCGCTGGCCGCGGAGGTCCGGCGGACGCTGCAGTGGCTGGGGCAGGTGCGCGGCTAGATTTTGCCGTTCCCTGGGGGAAGCTTGTGATCTTCAGGGGGCGGTGTTTCCCAAAGAAGGACGCCGTACCGGATAGTTTGCCGTCCGTTTAGCTGCACAGTGCACACACAGGGGTGGGGTTCCAGACATGTCCGGCCATCGGCAGTCGAAGAAGCGCAGGTACGTGGCATGGGCGGTCGCAGGTGCCGCCGTCGTCGCCGGGGCCGGCATCGCCGCGCAGGCGTCGATGGCCGCCACGACCTGGCCCGCGCAGCGGACGTACACCGGCCGCGCCTTCGACACCTGCGCCGCGCCCTCCCTGACCGCCATGAAGGCCTGGCGCACGGACGGCTTCTACGGCGCCGCCGCCGTCTACGTCGGCGGCAAGAACCGCGGCTGCGCCCAGCCCAACCTCACCGCCTCCTGGGTCAAGTCCGTCAGCACGGTCGGCTGGAAGCTCATCCCGCTCTACGTCGGTGCCCAGCCGCCCTGTCAGAGCGGTTCCAACCCCGAGAAGCTCACCGCCGCCAACGCGGCCTCCCTCGGCAAGACCGACGCGGACGACGCGGTGGCCAAGGCCTCCGCCCTGGGCATGAAGGCCGGCAGCCCGATCTACCTCGACATGGAGGCGTACGACACGACGAACACGTCGTGCAACAACGCCGTGCTCACCTACGTGCGCGCCTTCGACAAGGAACTGCGCGTGAAGACGTACCGCGCGGGCTACTACGGCTTCACCAGCTCCAGCGCGAAGGCGATCGCCAACGCCACGGACAAGACCGATCTGCCGGGCAACCTCTGGTACGCCCTGTGGGACAAGCAGAACACCACGACCGCGGACTGGCCGTTCGGGGCGAGCCAGTACACCGGCCACAGCCGTGCCCACCAGTACATGGTCAACAGCAAGGAGACCCGCGGCGGCTACACGATCACCGTGGACCGCGACGCGTGGGACGCCCCGGTGGCCATCACCGGCTGACCTCCGCGCCACGGCGGCGACGCGGCGGTGCCCGAAGCGTGCGTGAATCGTTGGTCGAATGGGTTGGCCAGAGCTTGCCCACTGCCTACCATCGATCACCGCAAGACTTTGTGCACCGTCGCACAATCTCCTCAGGAGGTTTCCTTGCCCCGCCGCCGTCGCACCGCGCTCGTCCTGTCCGCCGCGATCGCCGCCGCGGCTCCTGTCCTCGCCGCCTGCGGAAACGATGCGCATCCGGGCGCGGCGGCCGTCGTCGGCGGCCGGCGGATCACCGTCGCCCAGCTGGAGAACCGGGTGAACGAGGTGCGCCGGGCGCAGCGGGCCGCGGTGCCGGACGAGGCGCAGTACCAGCAGGTCGTCGCCTCCACCAGCAGCCTCACCCGCGACACCCTGCACAACATGGTTCTCGACCGGGTGCTGCACCGCGCCGCGCGGGACCAGGGCATCACGGTCTCCCGCAAGGAGATCCAGCAGATGCGCGCCGGTCTGGAGCAGCAGTTCGGCGGCGCCGCGGCGCTGGAGACGGACTGGCTGCAGAAATACGGCGTCGCCCCCACGCGGCTCGACGAGAACCTGCGTCTTCAGGTCGAGGCCCAGAAACTCGCCCAGAAGCTCGGCACCAGCACCTCCGAGCCCGCGTTCTGGAAGGCGCTGTCCACCGCCTCCGGCGAACTGAACATCGACCTCAACCCGCGCTACGGCTCCTGGGACGTGCAGAGGAGCAGCCGCGTGGACGCGAAGACGCCGTGGGTGCGGGACGTCACGACGAGTGGGACGCAGCAGCAATCGGCGTAGGCCCCGGGCCCCGGCCTCCCGGTCCGCCGGGGCCCCAGGCCTCTCGGGTCCTCAGGCCTCCGGGTCCCCGGGCCTCCGGGTCCCCGGGTCCCCGGGTCCTCAGACCCTCCCGGTCCTCCGGGCCCCAGGCCCGGTCACCGAATCGCGGTCATAAGATCACATCGCCCACCCTTGCCTGTGGACAACTCGCGAGGCGGCCGACGGGCGTGCGTTACGTTCGAAGCGTGAACACCACCAGCCTCGAAGCCGCCCAGGAACCGGGCCCGGCCGCGGCCCCCGGCCGTGTCGTCCTGCTCACCACCAGCCACCGCGTCGCCCCCGGGCTGCTGTCCTGGCCCGCCTGGCAGGCGCTGCACTCCGCCGACCGTGTGCTGTGCGCGGACGGGGCACACCCACAGCTGCCCTATCTGCGCGAGGCCGGGATAGCGGTGGAGGAGGCGTCGCCCACCGCCCAGGAACTGGTCGACGCCTGCACCGGCGGACACACGGTGGTGGTCGTGGCGACGGGCGAGGGGGAACCGGCCCTCACCGACGGTCTGGCCCGCCTCGCCGGTTCCGGCCGCGTGCGGATGCCGGAGCTGGAGCTGCTCCCCGCCTCCTACGACCTGCCGGGCGCACGCCTCCTCGACGTCGTTCAGGTCATGGACCGTATCCGTCTCGAGTGCCCCTGGTCGTCCCGGCAGACCCACAAGGGCCTGGCGAAGTACGGCATCGAGGAGGCGTACGAACTCGTCGAGGCGATCGAGGCCGGCGACCGCGACGAGCTCAGGGAGGAACTGGGCGACGTCCTGCTCCAGGTCGTCTTCCACTCGCGCATCGCCGAGGAGGACCCCGAGGCGCCGTTCTCCGTCGACGACGTGGCCGGCGGCATAGTCGCCAAGCTGATCCACCGCCATCCCCACGTCTTCGGCGACGAGACGGCCCAGACCCCCGAGGAGGTCAAGGAACACTGGCTGCGCACCAAGGCCGAGGAGAAGCGGCGCACCTCCGTGACCGAAGGCGTCCCGCTCGGCCAGCCCGGCCTCGCCCTCGCCGCGAAGCTCGCCTCCCGCGCGCGCACGGCGGGACTGGAGGTGCCACTGCCGCACGGCGAGGGCATCGGGTACGAGCTGCTCGCGCTCGCGGTACGGGCCGAGGCGGACGGGGTGGACCCGGAGGCGGCGCTGCGGGCGGCGGCACGGGCGTACCGGGACGCGGTGCGGGCCGCCGAGGGGGTGGAGGGCGTGGAGGGCTAGACGCCGCCCCCGAGGGACGGGCACGGGGCTTGCGTACGGGCGCGGGGGTGTGCTGGGAAAGGGAGTTGGAGGAGCCGACGGTTTCGGCGGCCGGTGCCCGCACCGCCCTCCGCGCGGCATCCGCCGCAAAGCCGGATACCGTCGAGGAGTGACCAACCAGCCCCACCCGCCGAGCCCCGCCCCCGCCGCCCCCGACCTCTTCACCTGGGAGTTCGCCGGCAACCCCTACCCGGCCTACGCCTGGCTCCGCGAGCACGCCCCCGTGCACCGGACGAAACTCCCGAGCGGTGTCGAGGCCTGGCTGGTCACCCGGTACGCCGACGCCAAGCAGGCTCTGGCCGACCAGCGGCTCTCGAAGAACCCCGCGCATCACGACGAGCCCGCGCACGCCAAGGGCAAGACCGGCATCCCCGGTGAGCGCAAGGCGGAGCTGATGACGCATCTGCTCAACATCGACCCGCCGGACCACACCCGGCTGCGCCGACTGGTCAGCAAGGCGTTCACGCCCCGCCGGGTCGCCGAATTCGGCTCGCGCGTACAGGAACTGACGGACCGGCTCATCGACGGGTTCGCTGCCGAGGGAACCGCCGACCTCATCCACGAGTTCGCCTTTCCCCTCCCCATCTACGCCATCTGCGACATGCTCGGCGTTCCGCGCGAGGACCAGGACGACTTCCGGGACTGGGCGGGGATGATGATCCGGCACGGGGGAGGGCCGCGCGGCGGGGTCGCGCGGTCGGTCAAGAAGATGCGGGGCTATCTCGCCGAGCTCATCCACAAGAAGCGCGCGGCCCTGCCCGACAGTCCCGCTCCCGGCGAGGACCTCATCTCGGGGCTGATCCGTGCCTCGGACCACGGCGAGCACCTCACCGAGAACGAGGCCGCCGCGATGGCCTTCATCCTGCTGTTCGCCGGGTTCGAGACGACCGTCAACCTCATCGGCAACGGCACCTACGCCCTTCTCAATCATCCCGAGCAGCGGCACCGTCTCCAGGCGTCCCTCGCCCGCGACGAACGGGACCTCCTGGAGACCGGCGTCGAGGAACTCCTGCGCTACGACGGACCGGTCGAACTGGCCACCTGGCGGTTCGCCACGGAGGCACTCGCCATCGGCGGGCAGGACATCGCGTCCGGCGACCCCGTCCTGGTGGTACTCGCCGCCGCCGACCGGGACCCGGAGCGGTTCGCCGATCCGGACGTTCTCGACCTCGGCCGACGTGACAACCAACACCTTGGATACGGCCACGGCATCCACTACTGCCTGGGTGCCCCCCTTGCCCGGCTGGAGGGCCAGACCGCGCTCGCCACCCTCCTCACCCGCCTCCCGGACCTCAGACTTGCGGTGGATCCGGCCGATTTGCGGTGGCGTGGCGGGCTCATCATGCGTGGACTGCGCACTTTGCCCGTGGAGTTCACTCCCGTCCGGTAAGTGGGGGAAGTGCGGCCTGCTGCGGCTCGGATCTGATGAATCATCAACTATGTGATCTTCACGTGATCTACGCGGCATTAACTTGTGACAAGTGATCGTCAGTGGATACGTTCAGTCGACAGCGCGGTACGTCGGCTTTCTGTGCCGCGCCGGTCATCGCTGTCGCACGAAAGGCTTCCGCATGCTCTCCGGGAACGGTCGTCACCGTCGCCCCCGTCAGGCTCCGGCCATCCTCGTCGCGGCCGGAGTGACCGGCTCCGCCATCGCCATCCCGCTCCTCGGTGCCGCGAGCGCCAACGCGGCCGACGGCACCACATGGGACAAGGTGGCCGAGTGCGAGAGTGGCGGCTCCTGGAGCGCCGACTCCGGCAACGGGTACTACGGCGGCCTGCAGATGTCCCAGGACGACTGGGACAAGTACGGCGGCCTCGAGTACGCCTCCAGCCCGGACGAGGCCAGCCGATCGCAGCAGATAGCCGTCGCGGAGAAGGTTCTCGCCGACCGGGGCACTAAGCCCTGGGCGACCTGTGCGCTGCTCTCCGGGCTCACCGCGAGCTCCGGGTCGGTCGACGTCGACACCGGCGTCTCGGGGTCCGGTTCGTCCGGCTCGTCTGGCTCGTCTGGCTCGTCCGATTCTTCGAGCTCCTCCGGCTCCTCTGTTTCGTCCGACTCGTCCGACTCGCCTTCGAAGTCGGACTCCTCGGAGGAGGCCTCGCCCTCGACAAGCGCCGACAAGGACAGCGAGGCGAAGGACAACGATAAGAACGAGGACAAGGGCGAGGATTCCGCTAAGTCGGACAAGTCGGATTCTGCGGGTTCGGGCGACTCGCAGGGGAGCGGCGATGCACCCACAGAAGCCCCCAAATCGGGCGACTCCGACAACTCGTGGCAGAACGGCGGGTCTTGGAGTCTGGTCGACACCGGCGCCGTCGGGGGCGGTCGTCACCGTGGGACCAGTGCGGACGAAAGCACAGCAAACGGTCAGGACTCCGCCTCCGTGGGCCGTCACGCCTCGCGTACCTACACGGTCCGCGACGGCGACACCCTCGTGTCCATCGCCGACTCCCTTGACGTCGACGGCGGATGGCGTGCGCTCTATGCCGCCAACAAGGCGGCCATCGGCGCCGACCCGAACGACATCACCGCCGGTCAGACCCTGGACGTCGGTACCGAAAACGGCGGAAAGTAGCGGGAGTTGACGCCCCACTTTCACGCCTAATGTCCGGTTTGGTGAAAGTGTGGGATGAGTCTCAGAAGCCCTGATCGTCTTTGAAATTCCCCGGATCGCGTGTCTACGGTCGAGTCCGCTCGTCACCACGAGCCCCGGCTGTCGCAACGCCGAGTCCTGCCAGCGGCCGCACGGGAACAGTCGTCGCGTCACGCGCCGTAGGCAGGAGCGGGGGACCCAAGGTAAGTGCCGCGCCGGGCAGTTGAGCCGGAGCGGCTAGGGGTGGAGCCACGCCTCCCAGTGGAGGTGTGGCCGGGCAACTCAACCGGCCCGAACCCGACAGCTCACCTCGCAGGCGTCGGTGAGGGGATCCATCCATGCTGTTTTCCGTCAAGGGCAAGCACCGTCGTCCCTCGAAGGCCAAGGCCACGCGTGCCATCGCGCTCGCCGGTGTCACCGGCGCCGCCATCGCCGCCCCGCTGATGGCCTCCGGCACCGCCGCCGCCGCCACTGCCTCCGAGTGGGACGCCGTCGCCAAGTGCGAGTCCGGCGGCAACTGGTCGATCAACACCGGCAACGGCTACTACGGCGGTCTGCAGTTCTCGGCGTCGACGTGGGCCGCGTACGGCGGCACGAAGTACGCCGGCACCGCGGACAAGGCCACCAAGGCGCAGCAGATAGAGATCGCCGAGAAGGTCCTCGCCGCCCAGGGCAAGGGCGCCTGGCCGGTCTGCGGCACGGGCCTGTCCAGCGCCCCCTACGGCGGCGCCGCGGCGAGCTCCTCGAGCACCGCCACCCGCTCGACGGAGAAGCCGGCCGCCTCCCGCTCCGCCCAGCGCCCGGCCGCCAAGACCGTCACCACCCCGACCGGCAAGAAGGTCAAGAAGGGGGACGGCGAGTACAAGGTCGTCAAGGGCGACACCCTCGGCTCGATCGCCCAGAAGCACAAGGTCAAGGGCGGCTGGCAGAAGCTGTTCAAGCTGAACAAGGACATCGTCCAGGACGCGGACCTCATCTACCCGGGCCAGCAGCTGCACCTGAAGTGACAGGCGCCTGGTAGCCGAATCACAGGCCGCTCCCCACCGTGCTCCCCGCAGTGGAGGGCACGTGGGGCCCGCCCCCCCCCGTCCCCACGGTCTCCCCGCCCCGGTGCGTATTCCCCCGTACGCGCCGGGGCGGGGTTTGTTCCAGGGCCGCTGTGCTCGTGCTTGGGCCGCTGTGCTCGTGCTTGGGCCGCTGTGCTCGTGCCGTTCCGCCGGAGCCGTCCCTCTCGCCGCGTTCTTCTCGCGATGTTTCTCGAGCCGTTCTCCACCCCGCCTTTGTTTCGAGCCGGAACAATGGGTACGGTCGAACCCTGTCCACGGGACGGTCGGTCGGTGGCCGATGCCCCCGGGACGGTTAGGCTCTAGTCGCAAGGCACCCCAGCCCCGCACTTCCAGCGTCACATCCCAAGAAGGAGATGCTCGTGCCGTCCATCGACGTCGTCGTAGCCCGGGAAATCCTGGACTCCCGAGGCAACCCCACGGTCGAGGTCGAGGTCGGCCTCGACGACGGCAGCACGGGTCGTGCCGCCGTTCCGTCCGGCGCCTCCACCGGTGCCTTCGAGGCCATCGAGCTCCGCGACGGTGACCCGAACCGCTACCTGGGCAAGGGCGTCGAGAAGGCCGTCCTCGCCGTGATCGAGCAGATCGGCCCGGAGCTGGTCGGCTACGACGCCACCGAGCAGCGCCTGATCGACCAGGCGATGTTCGACCTGGACGCCACCGACAACAAGGGCTCGCTCGGCGCCAACGCCATCCTCGGCGTCTCCCTCGCCGTCGCCCACGCCGCCTCCGAGGCCAGCGACCTCCCCCTCTTCCGCTACCTGGGCGGCCCGAACGCGCACCTGCTGCCGGTGCCGATGATGAACATCCTGAACGGCGGCTCGCACGCCGACTCCAACGTGGACATCCAGGAGTTCATGATCGCCCCGATCGGCGCGGAGTCCTTCTCCGAGGCCCTGCGCTGGGGCGCCGAGGTGTACCACACCCTGAAGAAGGTCCTGAAGAGCAAGGGCCTGTCCACCGGTCTCGGCGACGAGGGTGGCTTCGCCCCGAACCTCGGCTCCAACCGCGAGGCCCTCGACCTCATCCTCGAGGCCGTCAAGCAGGCCGGCTACGTCCCCGGTGAGCAGATCGCGCTCGCGCTCGACGTCGCCGCGTCCGAGTTCTACAAGGACGGCAAGTACGAGTTCGAGGGCAAGTCCCGCTCGGCCGCCGAGATGACCGAGTACTACGAGGAGCTCGTGGCGGCCTACCCGCTCGTCTCCATCGAGGACCCGCTGTTCGAGGACGACTGGGCCGGCTGGAAGGTCATCACCGACAAGCTCGGCGACAAGGTCCAGCTGGTCGGCGACGACCTGTTCGTCACCAACCCCGAGCGCCTGGCCCGCGGCATCGAGGAGGGCACCGCCAACGCCCTGCTCGTGAAGGTGAACCAGATCGGCTCCCTGACCGAGACCCTGGACGCCGTCGAGCTGGCCCAGCGCAACGGCTTCAAGTGCATGATGTCGCACCGCTCCGGCGAGACCGAGGACGTCACCATCGCCGACCTGGCCGTCGCCACCAACTGCGGTCAGATCAAGACCGGCGCCCCGGCCCGCTCCGAGCGCGTCGCCAAGTACAACCAGCTGCTGCGCATCGAGGAGATCCTCGACGACGCCGCGGTGTACGCCGGCCGCAGCGCGTTCCCCCGCTTCAAGGGCTGACCCTTCCCGGGGTAAGGCTTAGCCAGTCGTACGTACGTCCCCGTACGCGGTCCCGTACCGTGTCCGGGGACGTACGCACGTATGAGGGAGGCGGGGACATGGCCGCGAAGGACCGGGACCGGTTCTCCACCGCGACCAGACTGCGGCTGTTCGGCGAGCAGACGGCGGCCCGGGTCTACCGCTCCCAGACCAAGCGGCAAGCCCGCCGCTCCCGGCTCACCGGCCGGGCCGCGCTGCTCGCCCTGGTGCTGTGCACGATGGTGGTGGCCCTGGCCTATCCGATGCGGCAGTACGTCTCCCAGCGCGCCGAGATCGCCAATCTGGAACGGCAGAAGCAGCGGGCCCAGGAACGGGTCGAGCAGTTGCGCGACCTCAAGGCGCGCTGGCAGGACGACTCCTTCGCCGAGCAGCAGATCCGCCGGCGGTTGCACTATGTGATGCCGGGGGAGACCGGTTACGTCGTGATCGACCCCGGTGCGGCCAAGCAGGCGCACGCTTATCTGGGGGCGGCCGACCGCCCCTGGTACGCCAACGTCTGGGACGGGGTCGACAAGTCCGACGCCTCCGACCAGTGAGCCGGCGGCGCTCAGAGGGCCCCGGCCAGTGAACCGACAGCCAGAGAAAGACAGCCTGAAGACAGTCATGGAAACGCCTCCGCGCCCCACTCCGCGCACCGAGCCCACCGACGCGGACGTCGAGGCCTTCAAGCAGCAGCTCGGACGTCCGCCGCGCGGGCTGCGGGCGATCGCGCACCGGTGCCCCTGCGGCCAGCCGGACGTCGTGGAGACGGCCCCGCGCCTGCCCGACGGCACGCCCTTCCCCACGCTGTACTACCTGACGTGCCCCAAGGCCTCCTCGGCCATCGGCACCCTCGAGGCGAACGGCGTCATGAAGGAGATGACGGAGCGGCTGCAGACGGACCCGGAGCTGGCCGCCGCCTACCGCGCCGCGCACGAGGACTACATCCGGCGCCGGGACGAGATCGAGGTGCTGACGGGCTTCCCGAGCGCCGGCGGCATGCCGGACCGGGTGAAGTGCCTGCACGTGCTGGTCGCCCACTCGCTGGCCGCCGGACCGGGTGTGAACCCCCTCGGCGACGAGGCGCTCGCGATGCTGCCCGAGTGGTGGATGAAGGGGGCCTGTGTGACCGTCCCGAAGGAGGAGGACCAGTGACCCGGGTCGCCGCGATCGACTGCGGTACGAACTCCATCCGTCTGCTGGTCGCCGACGCGGACCCGGAGACGGGTGAACTCGTCGACCTGGACCGCCGGATGACCATCGTGCGGCTCGGACAGGGCGTCGACCGCACCGGACGGCTCGCTCCGGAGGCGCTGGAGCGGACCTTCGCCGCCTGCCGCGAGTACGCGGCGATCATCAAGGAGCACGGCGCCGAGCGGCTGCGGTTCGTGGCCACCTCCGCCTCCCGGGACGCCGAGAACCGCGACGAGTTCGTCCGGGGCGTCCTCGACATCCTCGGGGTCGAGCCGGAGGTCATCTCGGGCGACCAGGAGGCCGAGTTCTCCTTCACGGGCGCCACGAAGGAGCTCACGGGCCGCGACGACCTCACCAAGCCCTACTTGGTGGTGGACATCGGCGGCGGCTCCACCGAGTTCGTCGTCGGCGACGACCACGTCGGGGCCGCGCGGTCCGTGGACGTGGGCTGCGTGCGGATGACCGAGCGTCATCTGGTGCACGAGGGCGTCGTGAGCGACCCGCCCACCGCGGAGCAGATCGCCGCCATGAGGGCCGACATCGAGGCCGCCCTCGACCTCGCCGAGGAGTCGGTCCCGCTGCGCGAGGCGCACACCCTCGTCGGGCTCGCCGGGTCGGTCACGACCGTGTCGGCGATCGCCCAGGAGCTGCCCGAGTACGACTCCGCCCGCATCCACCACTCCCGTGTCTCCCACGACCGGGTCCGGGAGATCGCCGAGTGGCTGCTGCGCTCCACCCACGCCGAGCGGGCCCGCATCCCGTCCATGCATCCGGGCCGGGTCGACGTGATCGGCGCCGGGGCCCTCGTGTTGCTTGCGATCATGGAGCGGATCGGGGCGGAGGAGGTCGTGGTGAGCGAGCACGACATCCTCGACGGCATCGCGTGGTCGGTGGCCTGAGCCGCCCTCGCGGGGTGGTCCGGGTCTCTTTTCCTACCGATCAGTAGCTCTCTGCTGAGCAGTTCGCATAGCGTATGAGCGCGTTCCGGGGGTGGTGACGCACCCCTTCGGGGCACGCTCTCGAGAAAGTTCGTGAAGTTCTTCACAAGGAATTCGGCCCTGTCGAGGGGCCGAAGGTCCTTCATTGAGCCGTCCGAGGGTTCAACGGCCCTCCGAGCGCACTCGGGAGGGCGTCACGGAGGTGCTCGGCGACGGTGTCGCCGGAGGGCCGCGCGGGGGCCTCACGGGCCCTCCGAGTGCACGGAGAGGCAGCTCACGCGGCATTGACAACGGGTCGGGGTGCACAGCGGTTCCGACTTGTCGACATGACCTGTGTCACGCGGGTCGCGGAGTGTAGCACGGGCCCTCAAGAAGCTTGTGAAGGGGCGCACGAGCGGCCCCCTAGGGGCGGGTGGATACTCGATGGCATGAGCACCACGGAGCGTCCCAGGATCCTCGTAGTAGGCGGTGGGTACGTAGGCCTGTACGCAGCTCGGCGCATCCTCAAGAAGATGCGCTACGGCGAGGCGACCGTCACGGTCGTCGACCCCCGGTCGTACATGACCTACCAGCCCTTCCTGCCCGAAGCCGCCGCCGGCAGCATCTCCCCTCGCCACGTCGTCGTCCCGCTGCGACGCGTGCTGCCGAAGGCGGAGGTCCTCACCGGCCGGGTCACCACCATCGACCAGGACCGCAAGGTCGCGACGGTCGCCCCGCTGGTCGGCGAGGCGTACGAACTGCCCTTCGACTACCTGGTGATCGCGCTCGGCGCGGTCTCCCGCACCTTCCCGATCCCCGGCCTTGCCGAGCAGGGCATCGGCATGAAGGGCATCGAGGAGTCCATCGGCCTGCGCAACCACGTCCTCGAGCAGCTCGACAAGGCCGACTCCACGACCGACGAGGAGATCCGCCGCAAGGCACTCACCTTCGTCTTCATCGGCGGTGGCTTCGCCGGTGCGGAGACCATCGGCGAGGTCGAGGACATGGCCCGGGACGCGGCCAAGTACTACAAGAACGTGTCACGTGAGGACATGCGCTTCGTCCTCGTCGACGCCGCCGACAAGATCCTTCCCGAGGTCGGGCCGAAGCTCGGCCAGTACGGCAGGGAGCACCTGGAGAGCCGCGGCGTGGAGATCTACCTCTCCACCTCCATGGACTCCTGCGTCGACGGCCACGTGGTCCTGAAGAACGGCCTCGAGGTCGACTCCAACACGATCGTCTGGACGGCCGGCGTCAAGCCGAACCCGGCGCTCGCCCGCTTCGGCCTGCCGCTCGGTCCGCGCGGTCACGTCGACTGCGCGCCGACGCTCCAGGTCCAGGGCACGGACTACATCTGGGCCGCGGGCGACAACGCCCAGGTGCCGGACGTCGCCGCCCGCAAGGCCGGTGTCGAGAACGCCTGGTGCCCGCCGAACGCCCAGCACGCACTGCGCCAGGCCAGGGTGCTCGGCGACAACGTGATCTCCGGTATGCGGGGCTTCCCGCAGAAGGACTACTCGCACGCCAACAAGGGCGCGGTGGCCGGTCTCGGTCTCCACAAGGGCGTTGCGATGATCGTCATGGGCAAGACGAAGATCAAGCTCAAGGGCCGTCTGGCCTGGTACATGCACCGTGGCTACCACGGTCTGGCCATGCCGACCTGGAACCGCAAGATCCGCATCTTCGCGGACTGGACCCTCGGCATGTTCCTCAAGCGCGAGGTCGTGTCGCTCGGCGCCATGGAGAACCCGCGCGAGGAGTTCTTCGAGGCCGCCAAGCCGGCGCCGGTCGCCGCGGCGAAGACCGGGGAGAAGGCCAAGGCCTCCTGACCCCAGGTCACCGAACCGCCCGAAGGGGCCGCCTGCCATCCGTGGTGCAGGCGGCCCCTTCGGCATGCACGGCGGCAGGTTCCCGGTGACGGGGCAGGCCGTGCCGCTTCGTGGCGTGGCGTCGGTGTGATGGTTCGGGGGAGCGTGTCGGCACGGGCCGGGTGAGGGGGAATGACGTCGGCGTGGACGGTCGTTACCGGGAGACCGGATGGAGACCGGAACCAATGGGCCGATTCCATTCACGGAGGTGTGCGCCATGGCCGACGCCGCGTCGCGGCTGACGAGTCTCGCCGAGCAGCTGCTGGGAGAACCGCTCCCCGTACGGATCCGCGCCTGGGACGGTTCGCTGTCCGGCCCGCCGGGCGCCCCGACCCTGGTCGTCCGCAATCGCCGGGCCCTGCGCCGCCTGCTGTGGAAGCCGGGCGAACTGGGCCTGGCCCGGGCCTGGGTGTCCGGCGACCTGGAGATCGAGGGCGATCTCTACGCCGCCCTCGACGCGATGTCCGGGCTGGTGTGGGAGCGCGCGGAGGGCTCCAGGACCCTCCTGCAGGCGCTGCGCGACCCGGACGTCCGGGCGGCCGCCGTCCGGCTGCTGAGGCTCGCCGGCCCCCTGCTGCCACCCGCCCCGCCCCGGGAGGAGGTCCGCCGCACCACCCGTCGTCTGCACACCCGGCGCAGCGACAGACGCGCCATCAGCCACCACTACGACGTCGGCAACGACTTCTACGAGCTCGTCCTCGGCCCCTCCATGGTGTACTCCTGCGCCTATTGGGAGGACGCCGGCACCCTCGAGTCCGCCCAGCGCGACAAGCTCGAACTGGTCTCCCGAAAGCTCGGCCTGACCCCAGGTCAGCGGCTCCTCGACGTCGGCTGCGGCTGGGGCTCGATGGCCATGCACGCGGCCCGCGAGCACGACGTGAGCGTCGTCGGCGTCACCCTGTCCCAGGAGCAGGCCGCGTACGCCCGCAAGCGCGTCGCCGACCAAGGCCTCACCGACCGGATCGAGATCCGGGTGCAGGACTACCGGGACGTCGCCGACGGCCCGTACGACGCGATCTCCTCCATCGGCATGGCCGAACACGTCGGCTCGGAGCGCTATTTCGAGTACGCCACCGTTCTGTACGGCTTGCTGAAACCGGGCGGCCGGCTCCTCAACCACCAGATCGCCCGCCGCCCGCAGCGCGACGAGTCGTCGTACCACCCGGACGCGTTCATCGACGCCTATGTCTTCCCCGACGGCGAGCTGGCCCCGCTCGGCTCCACCATCACCCAGTTGGAACGCGCCGGGTTCGAGGTGCGCGACGTGGAGTCGATCCGCGAGCACTACGCCCTCACCCTCCGCCGCTGGGTCGCCGCTCTGGAGTCCGGCTGGGACCGCGCGGTACGGCTCGCCAGCCCCGGGCGCGCCCGCGTCTGGCGCCTGTACATGGCGGCCTGCGCCCTCTCCTTCGAACGCAACCGCATCGGCGTCAACCAGGTCCTGGCAGTGCGCACACCCGAGTCGGGGATGTCCGCGATGCCGTTGCGTGCCCGCACGTGGAACTGAACGCGCGAGGCCCCGTTCCCTTCGGGCGTGGCCGGAAGGGAACGGGGCCTCGACGCTGTACGGCTACTCCGACTTGATGGCGGCAAGCATGTTCAGCCGGGCCGCCCGCCGGGCCGGCCACAGCGCGGCCAGGACGCCGACCGTGCCTGCCAGCAGCAGGAAGACGGCTATCCGGGCCCAGGGCAGGACCAGTTCGTAGGTCGCCATCTTCGTGCCGAGCAGCTCACCGGCGGCCCAGCCGAAGAACACGCCCAGACCGATGCCCAGCACCCCGCCGAACAGGGAGATGACCAGGGACTCCAGGCGTACCATCCGCTTGACGGACTTGCGGTCCAGGCCGATCGCGCGCAGCATGCCGATCTCCTGGGAGCGCTCGAAGACCGACATGGCCAGGGTGTTGATGACCCCGAGGACCGCGACGATCACCGCCATGCCGAGCAGGCCGTAGACCATGTTCAGCATCAGCGTGAACATCTTCGCGATGTCGTTGGAGATGTCCTGCTTGTCCTGGACCTTGATCGCCGGGTTGGAGCCGAGGGCCTTCTCCAGCTTGTCCTTGGCCGTGCCGGTTGCGCCGTCCGCGGTCTTGACCCAGACCTGCATGTCGGCCGGGTCGCTCAGGTGCGGGGTGAGGAGCTTGTTGTCGAGGATGATCCCGTTGAGCATGTCGTTGCCCTCGTAGATCCCGGCGACGGTCAGCTTCTGCGCCTTGCCGTCCTCGTAGTGCACGGTGAAGTCCGAGCCGGCCTTCCAGCCGTATTCCTTGGCCTTGTCCTTGTCCACCACGACCTGCGTGCCGCCCACCTCGAAGGTGCCGGCGTCCACCTCCAGGTCCATCAGCCGGGCGATGGCGGAAGCGTTCACGCCGGTCAGGAACTCGGTCGCGCCGTCGATGCGGGATTCGCCGTTGCGCAGCGGGCTGCTGGCCGTGACGCCGTCCGTGGCGGCGATCTTCGTCGCCACGTCGGGGGAGAGCGGGCCGCGGTTGGCCATCGAGACGACGTAGTCCGCGCGGATGGCCGAGCCGGCCATCTTGTCGATGGATGTCTGCAGGCTGCCCGCCATCACCGTCATGCCGGTGATCAGGGTCAGGCCGATCATCAGCGCGGACGCCGTGGCCGCCGTACGGCGCGGGTTGCGCACCGAGTTCTGGCGGGCCAGCTTGCCCGAGACACCGAAGGCGCGCAGCACCGGGGCCGCGGCCGCGATCAGGGGGCGGGACAGCAGCGGGGTCAGGATGAACACGCCGATGATGAGCAGGACCGCGCCGATGCCCATCGGGCCCTGGGCGGCGTCGGCGTCCATCGAGGTGGCCGCGAGGACCACCGCGATGCCGGCCGCCGAGAACAGTGCGCCGAGCGTGTTGCGCAGCACCAGCGACTTGGTGGTCGCCTTGGCGTGCACGCTGCTCATCGCCGCCACCGGCGGGATCTTCGCCGCCCGGCGGCCCGGCAGCCAGGCGGCCAGCATGGTGATGACGATGCCGACCGCGAGGGCGGTCGCCACGGTGCCCGGCGTGATCACCAGCGGGCCGTCGGGCACGCTCGCGCCGAAGGAGCCCAGCAGGCTCCGCAGCCCGGCGCCGATCCCGATGCCGGCCACCAGACCGGTCACACCGGCGACCGCGCCCACCACGAACGCCTCGATCAGCACCGAGCGGGTGACCTGACGGCGGGAGGCGCCGACCGCCCGCAGCAGGGCCAGTTCCTTGGTGCGCTGGGCGACCAGCATGGTGAAGGTGTTGGCGATGATGAACGTCCCGACGAACAGCGCGATACCGGCGAACACCAGCAGACTCTGCTTCAGACCGCTCATCGAGGAGGAGATCATCTGCGCCTGGTCGTCGGCGAGCTGCTTGCCGGTGGTGGTCTCCACCAGGCGCGAGGGCAGCGCCTTGTCCAGCCCGGCCTTGAGTGCGCTCTGGCTGGTCCCCGCCGCCGCCTTCACGTCGATCTCGTCGTACGTGCCTTTCTTGCCGAACAGCGTCTGCGCGGTCGGCGTGTCGAACAGGGCGAGGCTGCCGCCCGCGGCCACGTTGCCGTCGTCGGTGGTGAAGATGCCGCTGATGGTCGGGGTGAGGACCGGGCCGTCGACCGAGATGCGCACGGTGTCGCCGACCTTGTAGCCGGCGCGCTCGGCGGTCCTGGAGTCGATCAGCACCTCGCCCTTGCCGCTCGGGGCGTGGCCGCTGACCAGCGGGTAGCGGGCGTCCTTGGAGCCCCAGTAGTTCCCGCCCGCGGACTGCCAGCCGCTGCCGAGCAGCTTGCCGTCCTTGTCGGCGATCGCGGTGAAGCCGCTGACGACACCGGTCGCGGAGGCGGCCCCCGGGGTCTTCGCGGCCCTGTCGAGCAGAGCCTGGGTCAGCTTGGGGGTCTTGCCGACCTTGTCGCCCTTGGAGTCCTGGTACTTGGGCTGCACGGCGACGTCGACCTGGTCGAAGCCCTTGGCGGAGCTCTTCTGGTAGGCGTCCGAGATGGTGTTGGTGAAGACCAGGGTCCCCGAGACGAACGCGACGCCGAGCATCACGGCGAGCACGGTCATGAGGAGCCGGGCCTTGTGCGCGAATACGTTGCGCAAGGCGGTGCGGAACATGGGTTCTCTTCGGTCCGTGGTGTGGTCGGCGGTCAGCTGGTGCGGCCCTTGGCGTCGAATCGCTTCATGCGGTCGAGCACCGAGTCCGCCGTCGGTCCGTGCATCTCGTCGACGATCCGTCCGTCCGCGAGGAACACCACCCGGTCCGCGTACGCCGCGGCCACCGGGTCGTGGGTCACCATCACCACCGTCTGGCCCAGTTCCCGGACGGAGTTGCGCAGGAAGCCCAGCACCTCGGCGCCGGAGCGCGAGTCGAGGTTTCCGGTCGGCTCGTCGCCGAAGATGATGTCGGGCTTGGAGGCGAGGGCACGGGCGACGGCGACGCGCTGCTGCTGGCCGCCGGACAGCTGGGACGGGCGGTGGCCGAGCCGGTCCGCCAGGCCGACCATCCGGATCACCTGGTCGAGCCACTGCTTGTCCGGCTTACGGCCCGCGATGTCCATGGGAAGGGTGATGTTCTCCGCGGCCGTCAGCGTCGGCAGCAGGTTGAACGCCTGGAAGATGAACCCGATCTTGTCCCGGCGCAGCTTGGTCAGCTGCTTGTCCTTCAGCGAGCCGAGCTCGGTGTCGCCGATGCGCACGGACCCGGAGGAGAAGGTGTCCAGACCGGCCACACAGTGCATCAGCGTCGACTTGCCGGACCCGGACGGCCCCATGATCGCGGTGAATTCGGCCTGCCGGAACTCGGCGGAGACCCGGTCGAGGGCGACCACCTGGGTCTCGCCCTGTCCGTAGATCTTCGACAGATCCGTGGCACGCGCGGCCACTGCGGTGGTCCGGTCGGCGATGGGTGTGGTGGTCACGGAAGGGCGCTCCTGTCGGGACGGCGGCGTTCGTCGGTACTGGTACATCGTCCCGGCCGCCCATCGCCGTGTAGTCACCCGCTGATCCCGTTCCAGAGGCAGACTCCGGTCGGACCGGAGGGCGCCATGTCATACCTGGGGATGACGGCCGACCCCGAGTCGGGGACGGGAAGACGTCGAGAACAGGTGGAGCCCCCTCGTTCGGACGGTGAAATTCCGTCATTCCGTGTACGTGCACACCCACCGCGCGTAACGCTATTGGCAAGTGCGGATGGCCCGTACCGCGGGCTGATGCTCCCTCAGACCTCAATAAAATAAGACAACATCGGGTCAGCCCTACCGCTGTTCGGGGGATGTATCCCGATAGGCTCGGGATCTCGAAGCGGAGCCCATGGCCTGCCCGGATGGTGGAATGCAGACACGGCGAGCTTAAACCTCGCTGCCCCTCGCGGGCGTACCGGTTCAAGTCCGGTTCCGGGCACTTCCCGCGCCTGTCTACGGCGCCACGGGATCACCGTTTCCCAGTTGCAGCCACCACACGTCGTCGTGGTCGCGGCTGAGGTACACCATCTGTCTCTCCCCGTCGCCGAAGCGGAGCTTGACGGCGGCGAGGTACGGCACGACGGGCTCCTGCACGGTCGCTTCGACCGGTTCGCCGGTGTGTGTGCCGTACCGGGATGTCGGGCGCCGCGCGGCCCGTTCCCGGCCGGCGTACCAGGGGGCACCGAGGCGAGCCAGGTCGTTCGCGTCGCCGGCCCGGAGGCGCTGGACGTACACCTTGGCGAGCAACTCGACGTCGTCGGCCACCTCTTGGTGCCGGGGTAGTCGAACTTCACCGGACGGACCGTCACCTTCACGGCGGGGGTGTCACGCAGGGCGTAGGGGGCCGGCTCCCGGAGCAGGCGGCGGCTCTTGCCGTTCTCGGAGCGGCGGTCGCTGACGTGGCGCGGGTCGCCGCAACCGTTGACATGGGGCGAGGGCGGTCGGAGACTCCTGCGAGGGGAGAAGTGAAGGAAATTTCACCAGGCGAACAACGGAAGGGAACGACCGATGCGTACCACCGTCGGCATCATCGGCGCCGGACCCGCCGGTCTGCTCCTCGCGCGGCTGCTGCACACCGCGGGCATCGACTCGGTCGTCCTGGAGAGCCGCGACCGCAGCTACGTCGAACAGCGGCAGCGGGCCGGGATCCTGGAGCAGGGGACCGTGGACGTGCTGCGCGCGGTCGGTGCCGGGGAGCGGATGGACCGGGAGGGGCTGCGGCACGACGGGATCGAGCTGAGGTTCGCCAAGCGGCGCCACCGCGTCGACTTCCCCGCGCTCACCGACGGCCGGTCCGTGCTGGTCTACGCCCAGACCGAGGTCTGCAAGGACCTCATCGCCCTCCAGCTGAAGGAGGGCGGCCCGCTGTTGTTCGAGGCGGAGGCGCTGGCCGTGGAGGGAGCCGACGGCGAGCGTTGCCGGGTGCGGTTCCGGCACGAGGGGCGCGAGGACGTCCTGGAGTGCGAGTCCGTCGTCGGGTGCGACGGGTTCTGGGGGGTGGCCCGTAAGGCCGTACCCGAGTCACTCTCCCGGGTGTTCGAGCGGACGTACCCCTACGCCTGGCTCGGCATACTCGCCGACGTCGCCCCCTCCCACGACGAGCTCGTCTACGCCCGCCACGACCGCGGCTTCGCCCTCCTGTCCATGCGTTCCCCGTCCGTCTCCCGCCTCTATCTCCAGGTGCCCGCGGAAACGGACGCCGAGGACTGGAGCGACGAGGACATCTGGGCCGAGCTGGAACGCCGCTTCGAGACCGCCGACGGCTGGCGCCTGCAGCGCGGGCCGATCACCCGGAAGTCGGTCACGCCGATGCGCTCGTACGTCCACGAGCCCATGCGGTACGGCCGTCTGTTCCTCGCCGGGGACGCCGCCCACATCGTGCCGCCGACCGGTGCCAAGGGGCTCAACCTGGCCGTCGGTGACGTCGTCACCCTCGCTCGGGCGCTCGCGCACGAGAAGGAGACGGGGTCGGCGGAGCTGCTGGACTCCTACTCCGCGACCTGTCTGCGTCGCATCTGGCAGGCCGAGCGGTTCTCCTACGACATGACGACACTGCTCCACCGGGCCCCCGACGCCACCGCGTTCGACGACCGGCTCCAGCTGGCCCGGCTGGAGCGGATCGGTGCCTCCCGCGCGGCCGAGACCGATCTCGCCGAGGCGTACACCGGCTTCCCGCTCGACTGACCGGTTTCCGGCCGGTTCCGGAGAGGTAGCGGGTTGGTCATGGAATGGAGCCCTCCATGGCCGGGAATGAGGCACCCGCGTAGCGTGTTGGCGAGCACGCAGGGGAAAGATCCTCCCCAAGAACTAGGGTCAGTCTTTTGCCAACCTATTACTCTTGAGCCAAGGCCACGCAGGGTGGCCATGGAGGAGTGAAATGAGGAGCAGTAACCCGGTCTTCTCGCGACGGGGGTTCAGCCGCGACAACGGCTACGCGGGCTTCAACACCGCGCCGCAGGCCGGGTACGCACAGGGCAACCCCTATGCCCAGGGCAACCCGTACGCCCAGGGCGGGAACCCCTACGCGCAGAACCCTTACGCCCAGCAGGACCAGCAGTACGGCGCCCCGCCGCAGGCCCCGGTCACCACCGGCCGGATGACGATGGACGACGTCGTCATGCGCTCCGCCATGACGCTCGGCACGGTCGCCATCGGCGCCGTCCTGGCGTGGGCGGTGCTGCCGGTCTCGGCGACCAGCTACGGCCTGGCGTTCGTCTCCGCCATCATCGCGATGGTGCTGGCGCTCGTGCAGAGCTTCAAGCGCACCCCCTCGCCCGCGCTGATCCTGGGATACGCCGCCTTCGAGGGCGTCTTCCTCGGCGTCATCAGCGAGATGTACAACAGCCAGTGGAGCGGCGCCCCGTTCCAGGCGGTGCTCGGCACCATGGCGGTCACGGCCGCGACCCTGCTGGTCTACAAGGCCGGCTGGATCCGCGTCACGGCGCGCTACGCCCGCATCGGCATGTCGATCGCCATCGCGTTCGTGCTGGTCATGGCAGTGAACCTGCTGCTGGTCGCGTTCGGCGTCGCCTCCGACGGCGGTCTGCGCAGCTTCGGCCCGCTGGGCGCGATCGTGGGCATCATCGCCATCCTGCTCGGCGCCTTCTTCCTGACCCTCGACTTCAAGCAGATCGAGGACGGCATCGCCTACGGCGCGCCGCGCGAGGAGGCCTGGCTGGCCGCGTTCGGCCTGACCCTGACACTCGTGTGGATCTACGTGGAGATGCTGCGGCTGGTGGCCATCTTCAGTAGTAACGACTAACGCACGGCGCGGCATCGAGGTGCCGCGGTGACAGGAAGGGCCCCGGCTTCGTCCGGGGCCCTTCGTCGTATGCGTGGTGCGCGCCTAGAGCAGTTTGCGCGCGGCCCTCCTCAGGTCGTATTCATGAACGATTGCCTTGGCGTGGCCGTACGCGAGGTTGTGCTCGTGGCGGAGCCAGCTGACCTTCTCCTCGAAGCGGAAGAGAGCGGGGCCTTCCTCGACGGCGCGAAGCCAGTCCGAGACTTCACGGCCGGTGCAGTGGGGGATGCGGGCGAGCAGATTGCGATGGGTCTCCTCGGAGAAGACTTGGGACATCGGCGCCTCCGGACGCATTCGATGAAGCCGGTCCTTCACGTCACCGTGCCTGAGCGTTGGCGTATTGGCAACAGTCCAGGTGCGACGCGTAGTCTCGCGGCGTGGTTGACACGACACCTCTGACCCGAGCCGTGGATCACTTCGCCGACCGGCTGCGGGCCGCGCCGCAGAGCCGCCTCCAGCGGAGCGCCGCAGCCGAAGCGCTGGCGCTGGCCAGGGATTTGGCACTGCGTGCCCAGCGGATCGAGGATCCCTCGGGGGAGCCTCGAGAGATGCCGGACGCGGGCATGTTCGCGGTCGCCGACCAGATCACCGTGGCCGTACACGACTTGGCACTCGTGCTGAAAACCGACGCCGAGGTGGAGGAGGCGGTGACGTTGGTGGAGGAGGCACAAAAACGCGCCGGGGTCTGAGGGACCTCCGGCGCGTGGGCGGCGGGCCGCCGCGATCGTCGGCTACAGGGACGCGATGACCCGGTCGGCGAGGATGTAGACGTTCTCCTCGCCGCACGCGAACGTCAGCGTGTACGCGCCCGAGATCCCCGAGCCGCCGAGGAGGTACGGGTTCTCGCCCGCGCGGAGGGCGGCCGCGAGGCGCTCCGCCGTCTCGCGGTGGCCCGGCGTCATGCACAGGGTCGTGCCGTCGGCGAAGACATAGACGTCGAGGGTGCCCAGCGGGCCCGGGCGGACGTCGGTCAGCTCGACCCGATCCTCGGCCAGCTGCTCCAGGGCGGTCGCGGTGCGCTCGTGGTCGTTCACGACGGGCGACTGCACCGGTACGAAGTCCGGGTGCGAGGGGTGGCGGCGGCGGGCCGCGGCCAGCTCCGGGGAGTCGCTGGGGGTACCTCCCTGGACGAAGTCCTTGGGGGAGAACTCGTCGGCGTCCGCGGTCGGCTCCGTCACCGGCTCCAGCGGCTCCAGGCCCACGAAGTCGGCCTGCCGGGGCAGGAACATCTCGCTGTCGGCCAGAGTGTCGGCCAGGCCGAGCAAGGAGGGCGCGTCGGTGACGTCACGGGACTCCTGGGCGGCCCAGAACGCGCGCGCCTCGGCGAGCTCCCGCTCCCGCTCCTCGGCAAGGGCCTCGGCCACCGCGGCGCGTATCTCCTCGGTGTCGGCCGTGGTGCGGGCGGCGGGCAGCAGGGCGCGCGTCGCGGCCGCCTGGCTCTCGGCGAGCTGGTTCTGCAGGGCCGCGACCTGGCGGCGCAGCACCAGCACGGTGCGCAGGACGGCGACGCCCACGGCACCGGTGGCGGCCGTGGTGAGCAGCAGGGCGAGGGGCATGGCGCTCACTGACGTACTCCCTGGTTCAAAGTCGACCCCCGACTTCCTACATCAGCTTGAAGGGTGGACTAACCAGCTGTCAGTGCGTAACGTCACGAATCGGACAGGCGCTTGGCCCTGGTTTTTACCCGTACAACCGCTCTGACCTGCGTTGATATCTCCCCTGAGGGAGATAGGTCACATCCTGGGGGAGATTGGATCACAAATCGACCCGACGTTCGGATTTGGATCGAACGCCGGGTCGAAAGGTCACGCTGGGTCCCGCGACGGTCACCGTGCGGGACCCGTCCGGATCAGCTGAGGCGCTCGATCACCATCGCCATGCCCTGGCCGCCGCCGACGCACATCGTCTCCAGGCCGAACTGCTTGTCGTGGAACTGGAGGGAGTTGATGAGCGTGCCGGTGATGCGGGCGCCGGTCATGCCGAAGGGGTGGCCGACGGCGATGGCGCCGCCGTTGACGTTCAGCTTGTCGAGGTCGATGCCGAGGTCCCGGTAGGAGGGGATCACCTGGGCGGCGAAGGCCTCGTTGATCTCGACCAGGTCGATGTCGTCGATGGTCAGGCCGGCGCGGCGCAGGGCCTGCTGGGAGGCCTCGACCGGGCCGAGGCCCATGATCTCGGGGGACAGGCCGGAGACGCCGGTCGACACGATCCGGGCCAGCGGGGTGAGGCCGAGCTCGCGGGCCTTGGTGTCGCTCATGATGACGACCGCGGCGGCGCCGTCGTTCAGCGGGCAGCAGTTGGCGGCGGTGACCATGCCATCGGGGCGGAAGGCCGGCTTGAGGCCCGCCACGCCCTCGAGGGTGACGCCGGCGCGCGGGCCGTCGTCCTTGCTGACCACCGTGCCGTCGGGGAGGGTCACCGGGGTGATCTCGCGCTCCCAGAAGCCGTTCTTGATGGCCTCTTCGGCGAGGTTCTGCGAGCGGACGCCGAACTCGTCCATGTCCTGGCGGGTGACGCCCTTCAAGCGGGCGAGGTTCTCCGCGGTCTGGCCCATGGCGATGTAGGCGTCGGGGACGAGACCGTCCTCGCGCGGGTCGTGCCAGGTCGTGCCCTCCTGCTCGGCGACCGCGGCGGTCCGGGCCTCGGCCTCGGCGAAGAACGGGTTGTGCGTGTCCGGCAGGCTGTCGGAGTTGCCCTTGACGAACCGCGAGACCACCTCGACACCGGCCGAGATGAAGACGTCGCCCTCGCCGGCCTTGATGGCGTGCAGGGCCATGCGGGAGGTCTGCAGGGAGGAGGAGCAGTAACGGGTGATCGTGCAGCCCGGCAGGTGGTCCATGCCCATCTGCACGGCGACTATCCGGCCGAGGTTGTTGCCCTGCTCGCCGCCGGGAAGGCCGCAGCCGAGCATCAGGTCGTCGATGTCCCGCGGGTCCAGCTCGGGGACCTTGGCGAGGGCCGCCTGGATGATCGTGGCGGTGAGGTCGTCCGGGCGCAGGTCCTTGAGGGAGCCCTTGAAAGCGCGGCCGATCGGGGAACGGGCGGTCGAGACGATGACGGCTTCGGGCATCACGGCTCCAGTTCAAAAGGGGCGGCGCGGAGCGCCTCGTTGAGGGGTGGCGGTCGGGCGACGGGAGGGCGTACGGGGGATTGGCGGCTGCTTGGGAAGTTACCCGTACGTATGGCCCGGGTCACGTATGAAGGGGTGTGACCCTGACCGCAATTGTCTAAGCGCTTGCTTGGCCGCCCGCCCCTCCCGAGGCACTGGCACCCCGAGGCACCAGCACCCCGAGGCACACTGGCACCCCGAGGCGCTCGCGCACCCCGGGGCGCTCACAGCGCTCACACTCCCCCTATACCCACCCGCTCCCCGACTCGGTCGGCCAGGAGGCGGGTTCCTGGGAGGCGGATTCCGGCACGGAAGGTTCCACCGGGGCGGGCGGCGCCTCCGGAACCCGGCGGCGCCTGCGGCGCTTGAGCAGTGCCCACGGGCCCCGGGGGCCGGTCGGCATCGCCGCCGTGACCTCCGTACCCGCCTCCGAGGCGGCCTCGGCCGCGGCACGGGCGACCGGCAGGAAGCCCTCGCGCCGGGAGACGTCCGGCCGCTCCTCCTCCGCCGGCCACAGGCCCAGGGCCGCGCAGACGGTCGGCAGCACCGCCATCGCCGCCGTGGCGTAGCCCTCCGCGGAGGGGTGGTAGTTGTCGGGGCCGAAGAGCTCGCGCGGGTTCGCCGCGAACTCGGGGCCAAGCAGGTCGCCGAGGGACACCGTGCGGCCTCCCTGTTCCACCACGCCGATCGTCTGGGCCGCCGCCAGCTGCCGCGAGGCCCGGCGGGCCAGCCAGCGCAGCGGCTGCTGGACCGGTTCGATCGTGCCCAGGTCCGGACAGGTGCCGACGACCACCTCGGCGCCGGCCGTGCGCAGCCGCCGTACCGCCGCCGACAGATGGCGCACGGAGCGGGTCGGCGGCATCCGGTGCGTCACGTCGTTCGCGCCGATCATGATCACGCAGACGTCCGGGATCGGAAAGGGAGAGGACAGCACCAGCGCCACCTGGCGGTCCAGGTCGTCCGACTGGGCCCCGGGCAGGGCGACATTGCGCAGGTCCACCGGCCGCTCCGCCACCGCCGCCAGCCCGTGGGCCAGCAGTGCGCCCGGGGTCTGGCCCGCCCGGTGCACGCCCTGGCCCGCCGCCGTGGAGTCGCCGAGCAGCGTCAGCCGCAGCGGCGGTTCGCCGGGGATGGCATAGGAGTCGCCGTACAGGCCGTCGGCCATCGGCACATGGTTGCTCGTGCCGTTGCCCACCCGGCTCCTGGCCATCCGCACCTCGGCCAGCAGCAGACCGACGGCCGCCGCGCCGACCAGCCCGACCCCGCCGCCGCCGTACGCCGCACCGGCCGCGATCCGCCGGGCCACCCTCGCCCTCGACATGCTCGTCATGCGTCGCCGCCACCTCCTCGTAGCCGTACATCCACTCATTGCCCCGTACTGGCCGTCGGCCAATCTCAACAGGGAGTGAACGCACTTCCCGGGCCGTAGGCTGGCGGAACAATCACGACCATTTTTTTGAAAGCGACCGGAGACAACGGTGCGATTCCACGACTCGATGATCAGCCTCGTCGGCAACACCCCGCTGGTGAAGCTCAACAGCGTGACCAAGGGCATCCAGGCGACGGTCCTGGCCAAGGTGGAGTACTTCAACCCCGGCGGTTCGGTGAAGGACCGCATCGCCCTGCGCATGATCGAGGCCGCCGAGCAGAGCGGGGAGCTCAAGCCGGGCGGCACGATCGTGGAGCCGACCAGCGGAAACACGGGTGTCGGGCTGGCGATCGTGGCCCAGCAGAAGGGCTACAAGTGCATCTTCGTGTGCCCCGACAAGGTGAGCACCGACAAGATCAACGTCCTGCGTGCGTACGGCGCCGAGGTCGTCGTCTGCCCGACCGCCGTGGCCCCCGAGCACCCGGACTCGTACTACAACGTGTCGGACCGGCTGGTGCGTGAGACGCCCGGCGCGTGGAAGCCCGACCAGTACTCCAACCCCAACAACCCCCTTTCGCACTATCACTCGACCGGCCCCGAGCTGTGGGAGCAGACGGAGGGGAAGATCACCCACTTCGTGGCGGGCGTCGGCACCGGCGGCACCATCTCCGGCACCGGCCGTTATCTGAAGGACGTCAGCGACGGCGGGGTGAAGGTCATCGGTGCCGACCCCGAGGGCTCCGTCTACTCCGGCGGCTCCGGGCGGCCGTACCTGGTCGAGGGCGTCGGTGAGGACTTCTGGCCGACGGCCTATGACCGGACCGTCGCGGACGAGATCGTCGCCGTGTCCGACAAGGACTCCTTCCAGATGACCCGGCGCCTGGCGAAGGAGGAGGGCCTGCTGGTCGGCGGCTCCTGCGGCATGGCCGTGGTCGCCGCCCTGCGGGTCGCCGAGCGGCTGGGCCCGGACGACGTCGTGGTCGTCCTGCTGCCGGACAGCGGCCGTGGTTACCTCAGCAAGATCTTCAACGACGAGTGGATGGCCGACTACGGCTTCCTGGAGGACGAGGGCCCCAGCGCCCGTGTCGCCGACGTCCTCAACGACAAGGAGGGCGGCTCCATCCCGTCGCTCGTCCACATGCACCCGGAGGAGACCGTCGGCCAGGCCATCGAGGTGCTGCGCGAGTACGGCGTCTCGCAGATGCCGGTCGTGAAGCCGGGCGCCGGTCACCCGGACGTGATGGCCGCCGAGGTCGTCGGGTCGGTCGTGGAGCGCGAGCTGCTCGACGCCCTGTTCAACAAGCGGGCCTCGCTCGACGACCCGCTGGAGAAGCACATGGGCGCCCCGCTGCCCCAGGTCGGCTCCGGTGAGCCGGTCGCGGACCTGATGTCCGTGCTCGGTGAGGCGGACGCGGCGATCGTCCTCGTCGAGGGCAAGCCGACCGGTGTGGTCAGCCGGCAGGACCTGCTGGCCTTCCTGGCCAAGGGCGGGAAGCAGTAGCCAACGCCCGGTGAACTGCCCGTGCCGGAGCCGAACTCGGGGTGTCGCGTCCGGATGGGGACTTCGCGGAAGTGGTACGAGCGTGTCACGTGCGCGCAGCACCCGCTTAACACGGGTCCGGCACATTAGTGGGTGTCGGCAGGGCGGGAGCGGCTCCCCGCCCAGGCCGGCGCCGAACGGCGCCAAGGACCTCCGGAGCGGCTCCCGGACCTCCATGGACGCCACGGACGCGCAGCCCGGCCCTGACCCGGCCCGCGTCCCTCGCGGGGACCGTCGTCGTCCCGACCCCCGGCAACGGGGGTGCGGCGGTCCCCGCGCACAATCTTTTGTCCGGGTGGAACCCGGGTCCCTTCTGAGGTTCGCCCGTTCGCCTTCAAGGCTCGCCGGACCGGTTCGTCCCTAGAGCTCGCCGGACCGGTCCGACCGCCGCCCCGAGAAGAGCCCGGGGTTGAGGCGCACGGCCTGGACCACATTGACGCCGACGATGCCGATCCACGCGGCGAAGAGCCCGGGCAGGTTCCCGAGGGCGCCGCCGATCGCGGACAGCGGGATCGCCAGCACCAGCGAGACGATGGCGAAGCCGAAGCGCTCGCCCCATGAGTCCGTGCCCTTCGCGGACCTGGCCCCGCGGGCGACCTGCATCTGCTGCTCGGCGAATTGCCGGCGCAGCCGACGCTCGACCGCGGTGTCGATCCGCTGGTCGACCTTCTCCAGGAAGGAGTCGACCAGCGCCGGCTCGTACTCCTCGCCGAGTTCCCTACGGGCCCGCAAAGTGGCGTCGAGGTCCTTCTTCAGGTCGGCGTCCTGCGCTTCCATTCCCGTCATACGGGCCACGTTAGGGAGTCGGGGTCCGCGCCGCACTGGGGATAGCCCCCCGGTCGGTGCTGGGGCTGTCAGGGCAGCAGGTTGACGAGCCCGGTGTCGAGGTCGAAGCGTGCGGCGTCGACATGGGCCGCGGTGAAGGCCGGGTCGGCGCGGATGACGTCCCGGACCCAGGCGGTGTGGGCCCGCATGGCGTGCTCGGCCCAGTCGCCGGGGACCGCGCGGGTGCGGTGCGCGGCCGGGGCGATCTCGGCCACCAGCAGCTCCAGGTGTCCCGGCACGGGCACCCCGGAGCGCAGATGGTCGAGCGTCGCCGCGATCGCCCCGCACCGCTCGTGCCCGAGGACCAGCACCAGCGGGATGCGCAGTTCCTCCACGCCGTACTGGATGGACCCGAGCACCGCCTCGTCGAGCACCTCGCCGGCGGTCCGGGTGCACAGCAGGTCCCCGAGCCCCTGGTCGAAGACCAGCTCCGGCGGTACGCGCGAGTCGATGCAGCCGACGATCACCGCGAACGGCTGCTGCCCGGCCGCGAGCGCCCGGCGTATCCCTCCCGACTCGTGGGGGTGCAGGGGGCGTCCGGCGGCGAAGCGCCGGTTGCCGGCCAGCAGTTGGTCGAGTGCCGCGCGAGCGGTGGCCGGGCAGGGACGGGGGACGGTGGCGGTCGGCGGCGGGGCGGCGGCCAGCGCGCCGACGGCCGTGGCGGCCAGGAAGGTCCTGCGGTTGGAGGCCATGGCGCTTCCTCCGGTGTCGTGCTTGCAGCGCACCATCACCGTAAGCACCCGTGGGATCACAGTGCGTGGCTGTTTAACGACTCTTGGTGTCCCTTGCCCGTCTGCATAGCATCATGCAGAGTTCTAGTTGAGTGAATAGGTTGGCTGAATAGAGAGGGGCATGGTGGACGCACCCGCATCCGTGCACTCCGGACTCGTGCTCCTCGACGGGACCGGCCTCGGCGTCGAGGACGTCGTGCGTCTCGCCGACGGCGCCGTGCGGCCCGTTCCGGGGAGCGACGCGATGCGGCGCGCGGAGGAGTCCTGGAACGCCGCCCGGCAGATCGCGGCCACCGGACGCGTGTACGGCCGCTCCACCGGCGTGGGCGCGAACCGCAACGAGGACGTGCCGACCGAAGCCGCCGCCGGACACGGGCTGCGCCTGCTGCGCAGCCACGCCGGCGCCATCGGCGCGGAGCTGCCGGCCCGCCAGGTGCGGGCGATGCTCGCCATCCGCGCCAACCAGCTGCTCGCCGGCGGCGCCGGGCTGCGGCCCGGCGTGATCACGGCCCTGTGCGAGGCATTGGAGACGGGTGCGTATCCGGTCGTCAACGAGTTCGGCTCGGTCGGCACCGGCGACATCGCGGCGCTGGCACAGACCGGGCTCGCGCTGGTCGGGGAGCACCCGTGGCGGGGCGCCGGGCCGCCCGCGCCCCAGCCCCTGGACAACAACGACGCCCTCGCCCTGATCAGCAGCAACGCGCTCACCCTCGGCCAGTCCGCGCTCGCCCTGAACGAGCTGCGCGGGCTCATCGAGGCCACCCAGGTCGTCGCCGCCCTCTCGCTGCTCGCCGTCGACGGCTCGCACGAGGCGTACGCCGCCCCCGTCCATGCCGCCCGACCGCACCGGGGCAGTGTCGAGGTGGCCCGGCGGATGCGGCAGCTGACCGGCGCAGCCGACCGGCCGGTGCCCCCGCTCGGCCGGATCCAGGACCCCTACGGCTTCCGCTGTCTGCCCCAGATCCACGGCCCCGCCCATGACGCGGCGGACGCGCTGGAGCAGGTGCTGACCGTGGAGATCAACGCGGCCGCGGAGAACCCGCTCATCTCCCCCGAGGACCTGGCCGCCTATCACCACGGCGGCTTCTACCAAGCCCAACTCGCCCTCGCCCTGGACCACTTCAGGCTCGCGGTCACCCAGGTGGCCCGCCTGTCGACGTCCCGCCTGTCCACCCTCAACGAGCCCGCCTACACCCGGCTGCGCCCGTTTCTGGCGAATCACGAGCCCGCCTCGTCCGGCGTGATGATCCTGGAGTACGCGGCCGGGGCCGCCCTCGGCGATCTGCGGGCCTTCTCGGCCCCCGCGTCGCTCGGGCACGCTGTACTCTCCCGGGGCGTCGAGGAACAGGCAAGTTTCGCCTCGCTGGCCGCCCGCCAGACGCTGCGTGCCTGCGGTGCGTACCGTCTGGTGGTCGGCTGCGAACTCGTGGCCGCCGTACGGGCGCTGCGCCAGCGGGATCTGAAGCCCGACCCGGAGCTTCCGGCCGGGCGGGCGCTGGCGCTCGCCGAGTCGGTGCTCGACGAGGACCCGGCCGACCGCCCGCTCACGGACGACGTGACGTCGGCGGCCGCACTGCTTGACCGGTTCACGGACATCTGGAGGGGGAGCGGGACATGAGCGTCGACAGGAGTACGGGTGTGACGGACAGCCCTGCCACACGGCTGCAGGCGCTCTTCGAGGGGCACCGGCTCACACCGACCCAGCGTCGCATCGCGCACAGCATGGTGCGGCGGGCCGCCGACGTGCCGTTCCTGTCCAGCGTGGAGCTGGCGGAACTCGCCGGGGTCAGCCAGCCGTCCGTGACCCGCTTCGCGGTCGCCCTCGGCTTCGACGGCTACCCGGCCCTGCGCAGGCATCTGCGCGAGGTCGTGCCCGCCGAACCCGCCGTGGGCCCGGGCTCGTACAACGAGTACCAGCAGGCCGTCGAGGCCGAGATCGAGAACCTGCGGCACCTGGCGGAGGTGCTGGCCGACCCGCGGCCGGTGCAGAAGGCCGGCCGCATCCTCGCCGCCTCCCGCCCGCTGCCCGTGCTCGGACTGCGGGCCGCGGCCTCCCAGGCCTACGGCTTCGCGTACTTCGCGGCCAAGGTCCACCCCGACGTCCGGCTGCTCGACCAGGGCGGCACGATGGTCCACGACCGTATCGACGCGGCCGTGCGCGCGGGCGCCTCGGCCCTGCTGTGCTTCGCGCTGCCGCGGCATCCGCGCGAGGTCGTCGACACCCTGGCGTACGCCAAGGAGTCCGGGCTGTCGGTCGTCGCGGTCGCCGACTCGGCCTTCGCGCCGGTCGCCAAGCACGCCGACCTGCTGCTGCCGGCCGCCGTCGGCACCGGGCTCGCCTTCGACACCGCGTGCGCGCCCATGCTGCTGGGACGGGTGCTGCTGGAGGCCATGTGCGACGACCTGCCGGACGCGCAGGCCCGGCTGGAGGAGTTCGACGCGCGGGCGGCGGCACGGGGGCTGTTCGTGGAGTGACCCGGCGGCTCCCGTCGCGCCGTTCTCAGACTCGTCTCACGTCGGCTCGCTAGCGTGCCCGCCCGACGGGACTGTGCCGCAAGGACGAGGAGGCGGAGCGTGGCGCGCGGAGCACGCGGAGTACGCGGAGTACGCGGAGGACAGAGCCTGGCCCGGGTGGCCGTCGTCGTACGGGCCGGGGCGGCGCCGCTGTGGTGGTGCGGAGTGGTCGCGGCGGGCATCGGCGTCCTGCCGCCTGGGGTGACCGGGCGCCGGATCGGCGTCATGGCCGGGGCCGCACTCTTCCTCATCGGCGCCGCCGTCGTGGCGTACGCGCGCCGTCGGCGCTACGCCGCCCTGGCCCGGGGCACGGCCCGTGCGGGTAAGCACGATGTGCTCCAGGACCGTGCGGTGACCGTGCGCAACTGGCGCCGGGGCCACCGCTGGTGGCTGCTGCTCGCCTTCGCCGTCGCGCTCGGCAGCTCCTTCGCCGTGCCGGCGGCTGGCGGCATGCTGCTGGCCGGAACCGGCACCGGGCTACGGCTGAAGGCCGCCTGGCTGGGCCGCCGCGAGCGGGCCGAGGACACACTGCTGTGGCTGCGCGTCGACTGGCTCGACGGGCGCAGCGGGCGTCCCGCGGGCAGGGCGGTCAAGGCCTACCGCGGGACCGGCATCGCGGCGGGCGACGCGGCCCCGGGCGGGGCCCGCCGCCGCACCGCGGCGCTCGTCTGACTCAGACCTCCAGGTCCTCCTCGATCCTCTTGAGCTGGTGCCGGGCCATCGCCAGGTTGGCCCGGGACTGGTCAAGGACCAGGTACAGGAACAGACCGTTGCCGCCGCGCCCCTTGAGCAGCCGGATCAGGTGGTACTGGCTGGACAGCGTGATCAGGATGTCCTCGATCTCGCCCTTGAGGCCGAGGTGCTCCATGGTGCGCATCTTGGCGCGGATCACGTCCGTATTGCCGGCGGCGGCCACGTTCAGGTCGAAGCTCTTACTGCCTCCCATCGTGCCCAGGGCCATGCCGCTGGTGTAGTCGACGAGCGCGACTCCGGTGGCACCCTCGATGGAGGTGAGGGCCTCTTTGAGCGCGGTCTCGGTGTTGGCCATCGTGCTGCCTCTTTTCCTTTGCTGCTTCTCAACTGTCGGTTGCGGTGCGCGCGTCGGTCGCCGGGCGCGCTTCGCTGGTGGTGGTTCGTGGTGTGCGGGTCGGTCTCGTGCGCACGGCGGTGCTCCTGGCCGCGGGGCCGGCTCGCGCCGCTCGCTTGGCCGCGGCGGCCTCGGCCGCGTCGACCAGCTCCCCGATCCGGGCACCGGCCCGGCGGCCCTCCAGGTGCAGCCGGCCGACGTTGACCCGGTCCTGGGCGAGCAGTGTCAGGACCGCCGTATGGCCCGCCGCGTAGGTGGCGATATAGCCGTCCACACCGCGGACCAGCAGTTCCCGGAATTCGCCCTGCCCGGTGGCGTCCGCCATCCGCACGGCGATGCCGAGCGCGGCCGCGGTGAGCGCGGCCAGACTCTCCGGATCGACGCCGGGGGCGTCCTGGGCGACGACCAGGCCGTCCACACCGGCGGCCAGGGCGCCGGTGAGCTGGGGAACGCGGCTGCGCAGCCGGCGCAGCTCGTCCAGGATGTCGGGCTCAGCCGCCATCAGATCTCTCCTCTCGGCGGGTCGTTGCCGTTCAAAGGGCCTCCAGCGCATTCCTGAGCCTCTTCAGCAGCGCGATGTCGGGGTCGGTGACCTGGGGGAGGGGCGGGGGTGCCGGTCCGGGCACCGTGGGACCCGGCGAGACGAGTCCCGCCGCCGCCAGCCGGCGTATGTCCACCAGCGTGTGGAACGCCTTCCGGCCCAGCTCCCGGGCTATGTCCAGGGCCGTGCGGACGCCGTTCACCCGCTCCAGGACCGCTTGCTGGCGGGCCGAGACCGGCGGAGCCGCCACCGGGTCGGCCCGGATCAGCGGGCCGCTGTCGGTCGTCGGGTCCGGCCAGATCCGGTGCAGGAGGGCGCGGCGGCGCAGCGTCTCGCGCTCCAGGGCGATGACCGGCACCGGGCACAGGGTGGCCGGGCGGGGCGTGGCGCCGTACCGGAAACGGCCCGGGGTGCTGCTGGGAGCCAGGGCGAAGTACCCGGCGTCGTACAGCGCGCCCAGATGGCACAGCTCCAGCGTGCCCGTGGTCAGCCGGCCGGCCTCGAGCAGCCGGCGGGCGGTGCCGGGCGCGCCGTCGGCCCTGCCCGCCGCCTGCAGCCAGTCCGCCGCGTCGAGCGTGCCGTGGGCCGTGAGGAGCACGTCGAGGCCCGGGGCGAGGGGGCTCTCGGCGTGCACCACGCGGCCCTCGGCGAGGTGGAGGCTGCCGTGCTCGCGGACGAGGACGCCGGTGGCCCGCTCGTCGGCGAGCCGGGTCAGCATCGGCGAGAGGGCGCGCTGGCCGTGCTCCCGTGCGGCCACCTTGTCCCGTACGGGCAGGGGCGGAGGCGTCCCGACCACGGTCATGCCAGCACCAGCCGATCCGCCATTTCGCCGAGCCGGATGCGGGCGAGCGCGAGATTGCCGTCCTCTCTGGCCAGCCACAGATGCAGGAACACCGTGCTGTCGAAGGACGTGACCACGAACCGCAGCAGGTGGTAGCTGTCCCGGTTGCTGACGATCAGGTCCTCGACCGGTGGCCGTTCGCCGTCCGGGTCGCCGGACGCGAACGCCCCGTGCTCGGCGGCCAGCCGGGCCAGTTCGGCGGCCTCGGCCGCGGTCGTCTCGTGGTCACCGCCGGGAGCCTCCCCGACGGTGCCCAGGGCCAGTCCGCTCGTCCAGTCCACGAGCGCCGCGCCCCGGGCACCGGGCAGTCGCATCGCTTCCAGCAGGCACTCGTCGATTCCGGGCACCGCGGTTCCCCTCCCACCTGGAACTCCGGCTGAGTGACGGAGACACTACGCAACGTGTGCGGGGAGAGTGAGTCTTCTGGCATTTTCCGGTGGAACATGCGTCCGTCGACTAGGGTGGGTCAACTTGCCTGCTTGTCACATCAGTTGATCGTCGTAGCAGTCGGGGTGTGTCAACGGCTTCCTGACCCCCGAAGGGTGGTGAGGGCGGACGCGTGCGCCCCTCCCGAATCGGCCACGATCTCGTCGAGCGTCTGCGGCTCGCGCACCGTCGCGAAGGCCACGCCCCCCGACCCGTCCGGCGCGAAGCCGTGGATCCCGGGCCGGACGAGGGAGTTGTACGCGTAGTGATGGGCGAAGTAGTACGCACCCGTGTCCAGCGCCGCCGCGTAGTCGCCCGGCTCCAGCAGCGGCAGGGCGCGTCCCTCGGCGAGCAGGTCGCCCGAGAAGCAGGCGGGACCCGCGACGTCCTGCACCACCTCGGGCCCCGGCTTGGGGCGCCCCTTCGCGTCGTACGCGGCGATCCTGAGCGGCCACGCCCCCGGCACGTACACCGTCCGCGTCGCCACCTGCACGCCCGCGTGCGTCACCGCGACCCGCCGCCCGCCGGCGCTCTTGGTGTACTCCACCCGTGCCACCACGGTCCCGTGCTTGGCCAGCAGCGACCGGCCGAACTCGGTCACCAGCCCGTACCGCCCGTCGAACAGCCCCGGCACCGCCTCGCCCAGCAGTCGCGCGTACTGCGCGTACGTCGGCGTCGTCACGTCCGAGACGAAGTTCACGGGCAGCCCGCCGCCGATGTCGAGCGTGTCGATCTGCCGCCGCCCCGCGCGCGCGTTGATCTCCTCGGCGAGCGCGTACGTCTCCGCCACGCCCTGCGCCATGAGCGACAGCGGAATGCCCTGCGAGCCGGTGTGCGCGTGCAGCCGGGTCAGCCACGGACGGTCCGCGTACGCCCGTACGACCCACTCCCGGGCCCCCTCGTCGCGCAGTGCCACCCCGAACTTCGAGGTCGCCGTCGCCGTCGAGGTCGCCTCGATCGAACCACCGCCGACCTGCGGATTCACCCGGATTCCCAGCGGGGAGCGGCTGGGGGCCGACCGCATCAGCGCGTCGATGCGGTCCAGCTCCTGCGGGCTGTCCGCGTTGACCGCGATCCCCAGCGCCAGTGCCTCGCGCAGTTCGGTCCCGGTCTTGGCGGGCGAGTCGAGGACGGTGCGGGCCGGCGGGGTCCCGGCGGCCCGCGCCAGCGCCAGCTCGCCCGGACTGGCCACCTCCGCGCCCATGCCCTCCTGCTCCAGCAGCCGCAGCACCGGCACCAGCGGGGTCGCCTTCACCGCGAAGGCGTGCAGCACCGGCGTCCCCGGTGCCACCGCCGCCTCGAACGCCGCCCGCAGTGCCGCCGCCGACTCCCGGATGCCGGTGACGTCCAGCAGCCCGGCGACGGGTGCCGAGGGCCCGACCAGCCCCCGCTCCACCGCGGCCCGCACCGCCTCGTCGCGCCGGGCGACCCGCTCCGCGTCGTCCCCGGGCCCGCCGCCCTCGTACCTGGTGTCACCGCTGCCCACGACGTCCCCCGTCCTGTCGCTGTCCGCACCCATGCATCCAGCCAAACACCCGCGACGCGCAGATGCCGGCACGCCGATGTATTGACTAGTTCTATTCAGAGCGCCAGGATGTGAATATCCGCAGTAACAAATCCACTGGGAGCAATCCGCTAGGAGGCAGACCATGTCAGGACCCCGCCCCGTACGAGCGCCGCGCGGTACGGAACTGAGCGCCCTGGGATGGCAGCAGGAGGCCGCCCTGCGGATGCTCCAGAACAACCTCGACCCCGAGGTCGCCGAACACCCCGACAAGCTCGTCGTCTACGGCGGCACCGGCAAGGCCGCCCGTGACTGGCGTTCCTTCGACGCCATGGTCCGCACGCTGCGCACCCTCAAGCAGGACGAGACCATGCTGGTCCAGTCCGGCCGCCCGGTCGGCGTCATGCAGACCCACGAATGGGCCCCGCGCGTCCTGATCGCCAACTCCAATCTGGTCGGCGACTGGGCCAACTGGGAGGAGTTCCGCCGTCTGGAGGCCCTCGGCCTGACCATGTACGGCCAGATGACCGCCGGCTCCTGGATCTACATCGGCACCCAGGGCATCCTCCAGGGCACCTACGAGACCTTCGCCGCGGTCGCCGCGAAGAAGTTCGACGGCACCCTCGCCGGCACGATCACCCTGACCGCCGGCCTCGGCGGCATGGGCGGCGCCCAGCCGCTCGCCGTGACGATGAACGACGGCGTCGCGATCTGCATCGACTGCGACCCGCGCGCCATCGAGCGGCGCATCGAGCACCGGTACCTGGACGTGAAGGCCGACAGCCTGGAGCACGCCCTCCAGCTGGCCACCGAGGCCCGCGACGCCCGCCGCCCGCTGTCCATCGGCGTCCTTGGCAACGCGGCCGAGCTGGTCCCGCAGCTGCTGGCCATGAACGCCCCCATCGACATCGTCACCGACCAGACCTCCGCCCACGACCCGCTGTCGTACCTCCCGGTCGGAGTCGACTTCGACGACATGGCCTCCGCCGCCGCCAAGGACCCGGCCGGCTTCACCACCCGCGCCCGCGAGTCCATGGCCAAGCACGTCGAGGCGATGGTCGGCTTCATGGACGCCGGCGCCGAGGTCTTCGACTACGGCAACTCCATCCGTGGCGAGGCCCAGCTGGCCGGTTACGACCGGGCGTTCGCCTTCCCCGGCTTCGTCCCCGCCTACATCCGCCCCCTGTTCTGCGAGGGCAAGGGCCCCTTCCGCTGGGCCGCCCTGTCCGGCGAGGCCTCGGACATCGCCAAGACCGACAAGGCGATCCTGGAGCTCTTCCCGGAGAACGAGTCCCTGCACCGCTGGATCAAGATGGCCGGCGAGCGCATCCACTTCCAGGGCCTGCCCGCCCGTATCTGCTGGCTCGGCTACGGCGAGCGCGACAAGGCCGGCGAGCGCTTCAACGACATGGTCGCCTCCGGCGAGCTGGCGGCCCCGCTGGCCATCGGCCGCGACCACCTGGACTGCGGCTCCGTCGCCTCCCCGTACCGCGAGACCGAGGCCATGCTCGACGGCTCCGACGCGATCGCCGACTGGCCGCTGCTCAACGCGATGGTCAACGTGGCCTCCGGTGCCTCCTGGGTCTCCATCCACCACGGCGGCGGCGTCGGCATGGGCCGCTCCATCCACGCCGGCCAGGTGACCGTCGCCGACGGCACCGAGCTCGGCGGCGAGAAGATCCGCCGCGTCCTCACCAACGACCCCGGCATGGGCGTCATCCGGCACGTGGACGCCGGATACGACATCGCGGAGTCGGTGGCGGCCGAGCGCGGTGTCCGGGTGCCCATGCGCGAGGGTGACCAGGCGTGACCTTCCACAGCATGTGGGCGGAGCTGCTGCCGATCGGCCGCAGCTCCGCCTCCGGCGGCTACCGCCGCTACGCCTGGACCGGTGCCGACGCCGAGTGCCGGGAGTGGTTCAAGGCGCAGGCCCAGGCGCGCGGGCTCGCGTACGAGGTCGACCGCAACGGCAACCAGTGGGCCTGGCTCGGCGACCCCGCCGCGGGCGACGCCGTCGTCACCGGGTCGCACCTGGACTCCGTGCCGGACGGCGGGGCCTTCGACGGGCCCCTCGGCGTCGTGTCCTCCTTCGCGGCTCTCGATGAGCTGCGGGGGAGGGGAACGGAGTTCAGCAGGCCCCTGGCCATCGTGAACTTCGGCGACGAGGAAGGCGCCCGGTTCGGGCTCGCCTGTGTCGGGTCGCGGCTCACCGCGGGACACCTCACCGTCGAGCAGGCGCACCGGCTGACCGACGGCGACGGGATCAGCCTCCCGAAGGCCATGGAGGCCGCCGGGTACGACCCCGACGCCATTGGGCCGGACCCGGAGCGGCTCGCCCGGATCGGCGCCTTCGTCGAACTCCACGTCGAGCAGGGCCGGGCACTGGACCTGAGCGGTGACCGGGTCGGCATCGCCGGCGCCATCTGGCCGCACGGCCGCTGGCGGTTCGACTTCCGCGGCGAGGCCAACCACGCCGGCACGACCCGGCTGGTGGACCGGCGCGACCCGATGCTGTCGTACGCCGAGACCGTGCTCGCCGCCCGTCGTGAGGCCGAACTCGCCGGTGCCGTGGCCACCTTCGGCAAGATTGCCGTCGAGCCGAACGGCGTCAACGCCATCCCCTCCCTGGTGCGCGGCTGGCTGGACTCCCGGGCCGCCGACCAGGAGACCCTCGACACCGTCGTGGACGGCGTGGAGAAGGCGGCCCGCGAGTACGCCGCCGCGCACGGCGTCGACCTGGACGTCGTCCGTGAGTCCTTCACGCCGGTCGTCGAGTTCGACCACGCCCTGCGCGACGAACTCGCCCGCATCCTCGGCAAGGACACCGACCTGAGGGTGCCCGTCCTCGGAACCGGCGCCGGACACGACGCCGGAATCCTCTCGGGGAGCATTCCGACCGCCATGCTGTTCGTGCGCAACCCCACCGGCGTCTCGCACTCCCCGGCCGAGTTCGCGGCCGAGGACGACTGTGTGGCCGGGGTGACCGCGCTCGCCGACGTACTGGAAGGGCTGGCCCGCAGGTGACCACACGGACCTATTGGCTGGAGCACGCCTGGCTCGACACCCACGTCGAGCCGGGCGTGGCCGTCACGGTGTCGATCGGCGGCGGTGCCGCGGGTTCGGACGGCCGTATCACCGCCGTCCGCACCGACGTGCCCACCCCGCCCCCCGGTGCCGAGATCCTCCGCGGCCTCACCCTCCCGGGGCTCGCCAACGCCCACAGCCACGCCTTCCACCGCGCCCTGCGCGGCACCGTCCAGGTCGGCTCCGGCACCTTCTGGACCTGGCGCGAGGTCATGTACTCGTTCGCCGACCACCTGACCCCCGAGACCTACCACGCCCTCGCCCGCGCCGTGTACGCGGAGATGGCGCTGGCGGGTGTCACGGCGGTCGGCGAGTTCCACTACGTGCACCACGCGCCCGGCGGCACCCCGTACGCCGACCCCAACGCCATGGGCGAGGCGCTCATCGCGGCCGCCGCCGAAGCCGGTATCCGCATCACCCTCCTCGACACCGCCTATCTGTCCTCCGGCTTCGGGCAGCCGCCCAACACCCACCAGCTGCGCTTCTTTGACGGCAGCGCGGAGGCCTGGGCCGAACGCTGTTCAGTTCTCAAGGAACGGGATCACGCACGGATCGGGGCGGCCATCCACTCCGTGCGGGCCGTGCCCGCGCGGGAGCTGGCGACGGTGGCACGGTGGGCCGAGGAGCGGCGGGCCCCGCTCCATGTGCATCTGTCCGAGCAGACCGCCGAGAACGACGCCTGCCAGGAGGCGCACGGCTGTACCCCCACCCGGCTCCTCGCCGACCACGGCGTCCTCGGCCCGCGCACCACCGGCGTCCACAACACGCACCTCACCGACGAGGACATCGCCCTGCTCGGCGGCTCCGGCACCGGCACCTGCATGTGCCCGACGACGGAACGCGACCTGGCCGACGGCATCGGCCCCGCCGTGGCCCTCCAGCGCGCGGGCTCCCCCCTCTCGCTCGGCTCCGACAGCCATGCGGTCATCGACCTGCTCGAAGAGGCACGCGCGATGGAGCTGAACGAGCGGCTGCGCACCCGCTCCCGGGGCCACTGGACGGCCGCGGCACTGCTGCGCGCGGCTTCGGCGGACGGTCATGCGGCCCTGGGCTGGGGCGAGGCCGGCACCATCGAGGCCGGTGCGCTCGCCGATCTGACGACGATCTCCCTCGACTCGGTCAGGACAGCGGGGCCGCTCCCGCGACTCGGCGCGGAGACAGCCGTATTCGCCGCCTCCGCGGCGGACGTGCGGCACACGCTGGTGGGCGGCCGCCATGTCGTGCGCGACGGCGCCCACACCCTCGTACCGGATGTGCCGTCAGCGCTGGCAGCGGCCGTCGAAGCCCTGCGCGGCTGAATCCCACCGTCATCCCTGAGGACACCATGAGCAGCAGCACCGCCATCACCAACATCGCCACGCTGGTCACCAACGATCCCTCCCTAGGTGACGGTTCTCCCCTCGGTCTGATCCAGGACGCGGCCGTCGTCATCGACGGGGACCGTGTCGTGTGGACCGGTGAATCCAGCAAAGCACCCGCCACTGACAACCGGGTCGACGCCGGGGGCCGGGCGGTGCTGCCGGGCTTCGTCGACTCCCACTCCCACCTGGTCTTCGCGGGCGACCGGACGCAGGAGTTCAACGCCCGGATGTCGGGGCGGGCGTACAGCGCGGGCGGCATCCGGACGACCGTCGCGGCCACCCGTGCCGCGACGGACGAGGAGCTGGAGGCGAACCTCACCCGCTACCTCGCCGAGGCCCTGCGCCAGGGCACGACCACGTTCGAGACGAAGTCCGGCTACGGCCTGACGGTCGCCGACGAGTCCCGCGCCCTGCGCATCGCGTCCGCGCACACGGACGAGGTCACCTACCTCGGCGCCCACATCGTCTCGCCCGACTACGCCGAGGACCCGGCCGCCTACGTCGCCCTGGTCACCGGCGAGATGCTCGATGCCTGCGCCCCGCACGCCCGCTGGATCGACGTCTTCTGCGAGAAGGGCGCCTTCGACGGTGACCAGGCGCGGGCGATCCTCACCGCGGGCATGGCCAAGGGCCTCCAGCCCCGCGTCCACGCCAACCAGCTCTCCTACGGCCCCGGCGTCCGGCTCGCCGTCGAACTGGACGCGGCCAGCGCCGACCACTGCACCCACCTCACGGACGCGGACGTCGACGCCCTGGCGAGCGGCCGCACGGTCGCCACGCTGCTCCCCGGCGCAGAGTTCTCCACCCGCGCCGAGTGGCCCGACGCCCGGCGCCTCCTGGACGCCGGTGTCACGGTGGCGCTCTCGACGGACTGCAACCCGGGCTCGTCCTTCACGTCCTCGGTGCCCTTCTGCATCGCGCTGGCGGTACGGGACATGAGGATGACCCCGGACGAGGCGGTGTGGTCGGCGACGGCGGGCGGGGCCGCGGCCCTGCGCCGCGACGACATCGGCCGTCTCACCCCGGGCGCGTACGCCGACCTGACCCTGCTGGACGCGCCGAGCCATGTGCACCTGGCCTACCGGCCGGGCGTGCCCCTCGTCAGCGGTGTGTGGCAGCGCGGCGTGCGCGTCGTCTGACCGGAGAGCCGGTCCCGGGCCTGGGCCCGGGGCCCCGGCGGGCCTCAGCGGGCTCCGGCCTGCCACTGCTGGTCCGCGTCTCCGCTCAGCCACTCCAGCGACACCCCGTCACCCCAGTCCGGCGTGACCGCCGTCTCGACGGCGATCGCCGGGCGGATGACACCGTCCGAGTCGACCGTGAAGCGCAGGTTGTCACCGTTGCGGCCGTAGACCGAGTCGCACCCCCAGATACCGACGCCCCGGTCGACGTCACCCCGGCTGTCCAGGCAGAAGTCGGGGTCCGCGGCCGACTGGACGACACCGCGGTCGGTGTCGACGCGCCAGCGCTGTGTGGGGGAGCCGTCGCAGGAGGCGGTGATGACGTCCGTGCCGTTCTCGAAGTCGCCGTACCGGACGTCCAGACAGCGGCCGTTGGCGGCGTTCACCACCTGGGCGAAGGCGCTGCCCGGAGCCGACGGCGTGGGGGACGGAGTGGGCTTCGGCGTCGGCTTGGGCTTCGGCTTCGGCTTCGGTGTGGCGGACGGGCTCTTCGGGGGGTGTGAAGTCTTCGTCGGCGAGGGGGACTTGCTGGTCGGTGACGGGGCCGGTACGGAGACCGTCGCCGTCACCGTGACCGGCGGGCTCGAGGGCGGCAGCGTGGCCGCCGTCGGACGCCGGCCGGGCGAGCCGGACTGCGCCAGCGCGAAGACCAGCAGCGGTGCCATGGCCACGCCCAGCGCGACCGAGGTGAGGACCACGCGCCGGGACGCGGGCCGACTCCGCTTCTCCTGCGGTTGGTTCGCTTCGGCGGTCGGGGCGGCGTTGCGCGCGTACGTCGTCCCGGCCCAGGGCAGCAGTCCCTCCGCCAGCGCCGCCCGCGGGGCGTCGCGCAGGGCGGCGAGGTCCTCGTACGCGGCCGTGCAGTGGGCGCAGTGCGCCATGTGGGTGTGCAGATCGGAGCTGTAGCGGGGAGTGCCCGGCCGTACCGACTCCTCGATCAGCCGCCGGAAGTCCCCGCACTGCGGGTCGTCGGAGGCGGCCAGCCGGTGCTTCAGACAGGCCTGGGCCATGGCCTGGAGCGCCTGTGGGGTGCCGAACCGCACGTCCTCGTGGGTCAGGCCGAGGAGGGCGGCGGTGCTCTCCTCGGGTTCCTGTTCCACGATCCCGTACCAGATCAGTCCCTGGGTGCGGGAGGGGAGGGAGCGGAAGGGCGCCAGCAGGGGAGGGGTCGGGCCCCCGGGGGCGGCGGTCGTGTTCAGGACCAGGAGGAGGCCGGGGTCCAGGCCCGCCGAGCGCTCGTCACCGGCCCAGGACGCGGCCGACCGGCAGGTCAGCAGCAGGAGCTGATGGCGCAGCGGCACCTGCGGCTCCACCCCGCGTGCGGTCTCGCGCGCCAGCATGGTGAAGGTCTGCGCCGCCAGCTGCCGGGCCGACGACTCGCTCGACGCGCACAGCCGGGCGTAGCCGTGGACCGCGTCGTGGTGGCGCCGGCGGATCTCCCGCAGCGCCGGGTACGCGGCCGCGGGCCGGGCGCGCAGCAGCTCGGTCAGCCGAGCGTCCGGTACCCCCGCGTTCTCGTCCCGGTCGTCGGCCCGGTCCCCCTGAGCCATCGCTGCGCCTCCTCGCACCCGGTGTGGCCGAACACGCTGTCTTGACGTACTGGCCAGTTTGGGGGCCCATAGTGGTGGAGAGGGGGCTTGGGGGAAAGACGTTTCTCCGGGTAACCGGTGAGACCTCTGTGAGTCCTCCGGTCCGCGCGGTGCCGTAGTCCGGAAAACGAAGCGGTCCGGCACCCGGCCGGACCGCTCGAGGTGTGGACGGAGGCTCATTCCTCCACCGTCAGCCCCCTGCGCAGTCGCACCAGCGTCCGCGAGAGCAGCCGTGACACGTGCATCTGGGAGATACCGAGCTCGTCGCCGATCTCCGACTGGGTCATGCCGGCGACGAAGCGCAGGGAGAGGATCTGCCGGTCCCTGGACGGGAGTTCGGCGATCAGCGGCTTCAACGACTCGACGTACTCGATGCCTTCGAGCCCGTGGTCCTCGTAGCCGATGCGGTCCGCGAGCGCGCCCTCGGAGTCGTCCTCCTCGGGCTGGGCGTCCAGCGAGGAGGCGGTGTAGGCGTTGGAGGCCGCCATGCCCTCGAGCACCTCGTCGTTCGAGAGGCCCAGGCGCTCCGCCAGCTCCGCGACCGTCGGCGCGCGGTCCAGCCGCTGGGCCAGCTCGTCACCGGCCTTGGCCAGGTCGATCCGCAGCTCCTGCAGCCGGCGCGGGACGCGCACGGACCACGAGGTGTCCCGGAAGAACCGCTTGATCTCGCCGATGATGGTCGGCATCGCGAAGGTCGGGAACTCGACGCCGCGGCACAGTTCGAAGCGGTCGATCGCCTTGATCAGGCCGATGGTGCCGACCTGGATGATGTCCTCCATCGGCTCGCTGCGGGAGCGGAAGCGGGAGGCGGCGAACTTGACGAGCGCGAGGTTGAGTTCGACCAGCGTGTTGCGGACGTACGCGTATTCGTGCGTGCCTTCCTCCAGCGACTCGAGTCGCTCGAAGAGGGTCTTGGACAGGGCCCGTGCGTCCACCGGCCCGACCTCGTCGTACGGGGGGATCTCGGGGAGCCCGCCGATGGGATCCAGCTGTTCCGGTGGGGGTGTCGACGTCGCCGTCCAGGTGTGCGATGCGTCGAGCCGGGGTGACATGGGTGTCCTCCATCGTTCTCGGCATAAGGCTGCCGAAGCCATACGTGCACTACGGTGTGCGGCGCCTCCAAAGCCGGCCGTGTCGGTTTCTTGTCCCTACTAGCCCTACCGGCTCCCCCAAGCCCATGGCAAGTGCGGTATGAGGTGATATGACCAATACTGAGAGGTTGTTCGGGTGTCGGAGTGCGAATGGAAGGCGTAATGTTCGAGGGCACCGGCCGGATGTCGACAGGACACCGGCCGGAGTGCGGACAGCACATCCGCAGGAAGTCAGACAGCAGCCACGACCTCGGGAGACAGACGGCATGGACCGCGGGACGGTCGGCAGCGCACAGTCGGGCCGACTACTGGTGGAGGTGCGGGAAGAGGGCTCCAGCGCCGTCGTGACGCCGGCGGGTGAGCTCGATCACCACACCGCCGATCTCTTGCGCGAGCCGCTCGAGGATCTCCTCGCGAAGGGCTTCTCGCGACTCGTCGTGGACTGTTCACGGCTCGAGTTCTGCGATTCCACGGGCCTGAACGTGCTGCTAGGGGCCCGTCTGAAGGCGGAGGCCGCCGGTGGCGGGGTGCACCTGGCGGGGATGCTCCCCGTGGTGGCCCGTGTGTTCGAGATCACAGGGGCGGATGCGGTCTTCACCGTTCACGACTCCCTTGAGGCGGCCCTGGCCGACGAGGCCGGCTGAGCCGTCACCGGCCGTCCCCCGCCGCGGTCGTCCCGGTCGTCGCACCGGTCACACCGCAATGGGGGGTGTTCCGCCGGATCCGCCGGGCAGGAGACATGCTGGACCTGTTGGCCTCGGGGCGCCGTGGAACCGGCGAACACCCTGTGTACGACCTGCGTACCGACTGGTACCGACCGACCGAGAATTCTGAATCGTGTGAATCTTGAACTGGTGAATCGGTGAGGTGAAGCGCTGATGAGCACCACCCGGCCCTGCTCGCCGGGCGACCGCGGCCCGGAGCCAAGTGGCGCTTCCGGGGCGTCCGAGGGGGGAGCGCCGGCGGTCGGCGCGTCCACGGGGGAAACGGCCGCACCGTCCGCGCCGGCGGAGGACCGCCACAACGGCCAGGGTCATCGGGGCCAGGGTCCGGGGAGTGGCCAGGAGGGCCGGGGCCGTCAGGTCCGCAGGCTGCGCCTGGGCGGCGAGAGCGGGGTCGTCCCCCTCGCCCGTGACTTCACCCGCCAGGCGCTGTACGCGTGGGGCTGGCTGCCCGCCGCCGGCGCCGATCAGCGGGCCGCCGCCGAGGACGTCCTGCTGGTCGTCTCCGAGCTGGTCACCAACGCCTGTCTGCACGCCGAGGGCCCGGAGGACCTGTTCCTCGCTCGCGACAACAAGGTGATCCGCATCGAGGTCACCGACCGCGGCACCGGCCAGCCGGCCCCCCGTACCCCGCACCGCGCCGGCCGCCCCGGCGGCCACGGGATGTTCATCGTGCAGCGGCTGTGCCTGGACTGGGGGGTCGTCCGCACCCCGGGTGTGTCCGGCAAGACGGTGTGGGCCGAGCTGGGCGCACCGGCCTGACCCCGTTACCCGCGGTCACCCTCTCCACTCGAACCCCCTCCCGCGCACGCCGGATCGTCACAACTCCGGCGTGCGCCTTGTCTTCCCTCCTCACGGCCCCGGGCGTACCTTGACGGCCGATCTGATGTACCGTCAGGAATGGGGTGGACCGTGTCGTACCCGAAACGAACAGCCGCGCTCGTGTCCGCCGCGGCGCTGGCCGGGTCGGCGGTGCTGCTGGCCGCCCCCGCGGCCCACGCCGAGGTCGTCGACGTCAACTACCAGTGCAAGACACCCATCGGCGACAAGAGCGCCGTCTCGCCCATCGACATCAAGGGCGTCAGGAGCGGCAGCGGCTACAAGATCACCATGTCCTGGCAGAAGGGCGTCTCCTCCAGCCCCGTCGAGCTGGGCAAGGGTGCGATGAACCCGAGCGCCACCATCAAGCTGGGCGGCGCGGACAGCGGCACGCTGGCCGTGTCGGGTCCGGCCAACCAGAGCGCGATCCCGGCCAACACCCCCATCAAGATCAATGACTTGAGCGGCACCTACACACCGAGGAAGACCGGCAAGGTCACCTTCACCGCGGGCGTGCTCACCATCAAGGCGCTCGGCACGACGACGACCTGCACGCCGGCCAACAGCCCCAAGCCGTCCCTGACCCTGGACGTCACCGCGGCCGGCGGCTCCGCCGGATCCTCCTCCACGACGTCCGACAGCGGCACCGACTCCGGCGGCCCGCTCCCGAGGACCGGCCCCGAGGACTCGGTCGTCGCCCTCGGCACGCTCGGCGGCACCGTTCTTCTCGCCGGGGCGGCGGGCGCGCTGTGGCTGACGCGGCGGAATCAGGCCGTACGCCGCTGAACACCCGGGTCTGACCGCTGGAGCCGCCGATGCCGTCCGCCGCCCGTGTCCCCCGCCCGTCCCTCGTGCCCGCCCTTGCCGCGCTGGCCCTCCTGCCCCTGCTCGGCGCCGCGCCGGCCGAGGCGGCCAGGGCCTGTTGCGACGCCGCCGGGCCCGTCCTCCGGGCGAACGACGGGACTTTCGCAACAGGCCCCAGCGGCTGGTCCGTCGCGCCTTCGGGCGGCGGACGCCCGTCCTTCTACGCCGAGGGCGCGCCCGGGACGGTCCAGCAGGACACGGTGTCCGTGACCAACCGCGGTGCACGGCCGGTCACGGTACGGCTGAGCGGCACCGGAGTCCGGGTCACCTTCGCCGAGCCGCGGCTGAGCGTCCCCGCCCGCACCCGGGCCGACGTCCCCTTCACGGTGGCCGTCCCTGCGGGCGCCGCGCCCGGCGACCGGGCGGGCACGATCACCGCGCGGGACGGCGGCGGCCGTACGGCGACCGTCCCGGTCCGCCTGCGCGTCGCCGGTCCCGCACTGTCCGCGCTGACCGTCGAGCACCTGGCCGTGCACGCCGACCGCATCACGTACGAGCTGGTCAACCGGGGTACGACGGTCCTCGTACCGAAACTCGCGGTGCGCGCGGACGGGCTCTTCGGACCGGTCCTGGAACGCGCCCCGCACACTCTGCCGGTCCGGCTGCCCCCGGGCCGGCGCCTGCGGCTCGACGAGCCGTGGCCCGACCGGCCTGCGCTGGACGCGGTCGACGTACGGCTGACGGTGACCGCGTCGGGCGGGGCGCGGGACACGGCGAGCGCGTCGGTCCGGTTCGTGCCCTGGGGCGGCGTGGCGGCGGGATCGACCCTGGGGGCCGGGGCGGCCGCGGTGTTCGTCGTACGGCGGCGCACGCGTCGTACGACCGGCAGCGAGGCACAACCGCCGAGCCTGGAAGCCGAGTCGACGGGAGTGCTGACGTGAGCGGGAGAGTGCGGATTCCGGCGCTGGTGGCGGTGCTCGCACTGCTCCTGCTGCCGCTCGCGGGCGGGGCGAGGGCGGCGGACGGACCGACCGTCGAGCTCTCCGACTCCCAGGCGGGCACCGGTGGTTCGGTCACCGTCAGCGGCAGCGGCTGGCGCCCGCACGTGCTGCTGATGATGCTGATCTGCGGTCAGGCCACCCCGTCCCGTGGCGTGATCGGCGGCACCAACTCCTGCGCCAACGGCGACGGCAGGGCCGTCACCACCGACACCAGGGGCGGTTTCAGCAAGAAGCTGCCGGTCGCCGAGCCGCCGGTGCCGTGCCCGTGCGTGGTGCACGTGGCCACGGTGACCGGGGCGAAGGCCGACGCGGACGCGGTCCTCCAGGTCGCCGGGCACGCCGTCGAGCCGCTGCCCGCCGAGCCGTCCGGCGGGCGGCTGTCGATCCTCACCGACACCCGGCTGGAGGGAGCCGGCGGGCTGCTGACCTGGTTCGGCGCCCCGCCGTCGCGCACGCTGGTCTTCACCGTCGGCAACGTCGGTTCCTCCGCCGTCAGGAACCCCGTCTTCCAGGTCGGCACCGCGCACGGCGTGTTCGCCCCGGAGTGGGACGACCAGCAGTGGCGCGGCACCCTCGGGCCCGGCAGGAAGGCGCGGATCACACTGCCTGTCGAGCTCGCGGCCGGGGCGCACGGCGACTACACCGTCTCCCTCAAGTACGGCGGCAAGGTTCTCGCCGAGCAGCCGTGGGGCGTGGGGCGGCCGTGGGGCGTGACCCTGTTCTGGATCCTGGTCTGTCTCGTCGTACCGGCCGCGGTGTTCCGTGCCGGGATGGCGGTGGTGGACCGGGTGCGACCGCGCGGGACCGGCGGCGCGGCCCGCAACCGCGGACCCCGTCTCTCCCGGCCGGCCTGGCGGCTGCCGAGGTTCGGCACGCCGGACGGCGCACCCGACCAGTCTTCGACCCTGCCGTGGTTCACCCCGGACTCCGATCCGGGCACGGCGGCCGGTCGGCTCTCCGCACCGCACGACGACAGCCCGACGAGTCCTACGACTCCCACCACGAAGGGACCCACGTGAGCATGCGAAGGAGAGTCACACCGGTCGGCGGCGGCGTACGCAGAGCGGGCGCGGTGGGGGCCGCGCTGGCGCTCGGCGGGGCGGCGGTCCTGCTGGGTGTGGCCGCGACGCCGGCCCAGGCCGCCGAGGTGTCGTTCGCGACGCACTGCGTGCCGCCCGCGGGCATCGACCCCGTCGACGGCACCACCAAGGTCGAGATCACCGCGCCCGCCACCGCGAAGGTGGGCGACACCGTCGACGTGGTGTGGAAGTTCGTGCAGGCCGCGTCGAAGAACCCCGACATCATCGACCTGCCCGCGAACTCGGTCCAGCCGTCCGGGATCCTCAAGGCGGCCGGCGCCCAGAGTGCCGACATCGCGATGCAGGGGCCGCGGCAGAACCCGGCGATCCCCAAGGGCGGCGCCATGGTGCTGTCCGACATGAAGGGCACCCTGAAGCTGACGGCACCCGGTGCGGTGACGCTGACGCCGGACGCGTACACCGTCAACGCCATGTCGACCGACACCAAGTGCACGCCGAAGGAGACGGTGCAGAAGGCGGCGACCATCGAGGTGACGGCGGGCAGCGGCAGCTCGTCGAGTACGACGCCGGGGCCGACGACCTCGACCTCACAGTCGGCGACGCCCACCCAGTCGAGCACCTCCACCGCCTCGGCCTCGGCGAGCCCGAGCGACGGCACCGGCCAGACCGACTTCACCGGCAAGGAGGTCCAGGTTCCCTACGCCTGCAAGACGCCCATCGGCGACAAGAACGCGACCTCGCCGGTGCAGATCAACGCCAAGAAGAACGGCGGGAGTTTCGACCTCACCGTGCAGTTCAAGAAGTCGGTGATGGACAGCCCGGCCGACATCCCCAAGGACTCCGTGAAGCCGTCGATGGAGGTGGTCCTGGGCGGCGCCGACAAGGGCACGGTGCATGTGGAGGGCCCGACGAACTCCTCCGCCATCAAGTCCGGCGACCCGATCGAGATCCCCGATCTGACGGGCACCTACAAGCCGGGGGCGAGCGGCTCCTCGACCCTGTCCCCGGGTGTCCTGACCATCAAGGCCCTGGGTACGACCACGACCTGCACGCCGACCAGGTCGGAGGTCTCCCTCACGCTGGACACCTCGCAGCAGGCGAGCGGCGCCTCGGGCGGCACGTCCTCCGGCGGTTCGTCCTCCGGCGGGAGCAGCGGCAGCGGCGGCCTGGCCGAGACGGGCTCCGGCGACCACGGCGCCCTCAAGGCCCTCGGCCTGGTGGCGGGCACGGCGATCCTGCTGGGCGCGGCGGTGTTCACGTTCATGCCGGGCCGGCGGACCCGCTGAAAGACCTGCGGACCCGCCGGAAAACCTGGAGGGCCGCCGCATCCACAGGGATGCGGCGGCCCTCCGTCCAGCCTGGGACGTGCGTCAGTGCACGTCGCCCATGAGCTCCTTGACCTTCTTGCGGTACATCCACACCGCCGCACCGGCGAGCACGGCGAGGACGGCCTGCAGGGTCACGATGCCCGTCTTGTTCAGGTCGACACCGGCGATGGAGAGCAGACCGGTCGTGGCGTCACCGGCGGTGACGGCCAGGAACCAGACACCCATCATCTGGGAGGCGTACTTCGCGGGCGCCATCTTCGTGGTGACCGAGAGGCCGACCGGGGAGAGCAGCAGCTCACCGACGGTCTGCACGAAGTAGATGCCGACCAGCCACATCGCGGCCGCCTTGTGACCGCCGTCGGCGATCCCCAGCGGGGCGAGGAACAGGAAGAAGGACGCGCCGATCAGGACCAGACCGCCCGCGAACTTCACCGCGGTGCTCGGCTCCTTGCCACGACGGGCGAGCGCCAGCCACATCCAGGCGAAGACCGGCGCGAACGCCATGATCATGACCGGGTTGACGGACTGGTACCAGGAGACCGGGAAGTCCCAGCCGAAGATGGTGTTCTTCGCCGAGGAGTCGGCGAACAGGGACACCGTCGAGCCACCCTGGTCGTAGATCATCCAGAACACGGCGGCGGCGACGAAGAACCAGATGTAGGCGCTCATCTTGGACTGCTCGGCGCGGTCCAGGTCCTTGTCCCGCTTGATACGGGCGATGACGATGACCGGGATGACCAGACCCGCGATGGTGATCGGGACCAGCAGCCAGTTCAGCGTGTAGACGCCGGAGACGCCGACGACGAGGTAGAAGACGGCCGCGACGCCCGCCCACAGGGCGGCCTTGGCCAGGGTGGCCTTCTTCTCGGCGTCCGTGAGCGGCGTCGGGACGATGTCCGAGCGCGAGTTCAGGTGACGGGTGCCGAGCAGGAACTGGGTCAGGCCCAGCGCCATGCCGAGCGCGGCGAGCGCGAAGCCCAGGTGCCAGTTGTAGTTCTCACCGACGGTGCCGATGACCAGCGGAGCGGCGAAGGCACCCAGGTTGATGCCGATGTAGAAGAGGGTGAAGCCACCGTCACGCCGCGGGTCGTCCGGACCGTCGTAGAGGTGACCGACCATCGTGGAGATGTTGGCCTTCAGCAGACCGGAGCCGACGGCGACCAGGCCGAGGCCCGCGAAGAAGGTGCCCGCGGTCGGCAGGGCCAGGGTCAGGTGACCGAGCATGATGATCGTGCCCGCGACGGCGACCGTCTTGCGGGGGCCGAGGACACGGTCGGCGAACCAGCCGCCCGGAAGGGCGAGCAGGTACACGAGCGACAGGTACACCGAGTAGATCGCCGTCGCCGTGGCCGCGCTCATGTGCAGGCCGCCGGGAGCGACCAGGTACAGCGGGAGCAGGGCCTTCATGCCGTAGTAGGAGAACCGCTCCCACATCTCGGTCATGAAGAGGGTGGCCAGTCCGCGGGGGTGGCCGAAGAAGGTCTTCTCGGAACCGGGGGTGCCCGGGTGGACCGAGTCCTTCGTCAGGCTGGACGCCATGGTCGTTCCTTGCTGGTCGGGACGCGCGTTGGAGCGTTGCGCGCCCGGTGGGGGAGTGGCCGGCACCGGCGGGGTCGGCACGTCCACCCCCACGCCCGAGGGGAGTCCGCTCCGGATCGCGGAGCGGCGGACGGCGGCCACCGGGATCCACGCCCCATGACGCGTCATGCGTACGGAGCCCGGCCAGAGGTCGTTCCTTTCAAGGCCGGTGGAGGACCGGCCCGCACACAAAAGAGACCTTCAGCGTCAAGTGCCCGCCAAAGGTCATTGGTGTACTACAGGCGTTCCAGGTCACTGTACGTCAGGACAGTGCCGGATATGGAAGGACTTGAGACACGGATCACAGGTGTCGCAGGAACCCCGCACCTGATTTCGAAGGTCTCTCCTACGATCGCACCTCTCGGCCATAGGTTCGTACCACTGTGCCCCAAGGTAAGAATCCAGCCAGCCGATCACACCCCAGCACTACGGGCGGGCGGACTACCATCACCTCATGACCCGTGTACTGCTCGCCGAGGACGACGCGTCCATCTCGGAGCCGCTGGCCCGCGCCTTGCGCCGGGAAGGTTACGAGGTCGAGGTGCGCGAGGACGGACCCACCGCGCTCGACGCCGGAATGCAGGGCGGCGTCGACCTGGTCGTGCTGGATCTGGGCCTGCCCGGCATGGACGGCCTGGAGGTCGCCCGTCGGCTGCGTGCCGAGGGCCACACCGTGCCCATCCTCATCCTGACCGCGCGGGCCGACGAGGTGGACACCGTCGTCGGCCTCGACGCGGGCGCCGACGACTACGTCACCAAGCCCTTCCGGCTCGCCGAACTGCTCGCCCGTGTCCGGGCCCTGCTGCGGCGCGGCGCCGCCGAGCCGCAGCAGCCGCCGGCCACGCACGGCGTGCGGATCGACGTCGAGTCGCACCGCGCGTGGATGGGCGACGAGGAACTCCAGCTCACCGCCAAGGAGTTCGACCTGCTGCGGGTCCTGGTGCGCGACGCGGGCCGGGTCGTCACCCGGGACCAGCTCATGCGCGAGGTGTGGGACACGACGTGGTGGTCCTCGACCAAGACGCTGGACATGCACATCTCGTGGCTGCGGAAGAAGCTCGGCGACGATGCGGCCAATCCCCGGTACATCGCGACCGTGCGCGGGGTCGGGTTCCGTTTCGAAAAAAGCTGAGCGGGGTTGCCGGTTCGCCTTCGAGCCCGGGGGTCCGGGTCCGTCGGCGGCTGAGGGTCGTGTGTGGCTGGTCGCGCAGTTCCCCGCGCCCCTTTCGGGGCGCTGTACATACTGTTCGTTGTAAAGCCACCGGCCGGAGGGCCCCGTGCGTCGTCGTCTCATTCAGTCCACCCTTGCCGTCGTCCTCGTGGTGATCGCGGTCTTCGGCGTGTCCCTGGTGATCGTCGAGACCCGCACCATCAGCAACAGCGCCCAGGAACGGGTGGACTCCGAGGCGGTGCGCCTGGCCAGCATCGTCGACAGCCGGATCCTCGGCGCGGAGAACGTCAACGCCGAGATACTGCGCGACCAGGTCACCCAGGAGCAGTACGCGGTGATCCGCCTGCCCGGCCGGCCGCCGATCGAGGTGGGCACCAAGCCGGAGGGTGACGTCATCCACGCCACGCAGGCCGGCGAGGAGGGCGAGACGGTCACCGTGCAGGAGCCGCGCTCGTCGGTGACGCGCGAGGTCGGCCGTACGCTGCTGATCATCGGTGCGGTGGCGCTGCTCGCGGTGATCGCCGCGGTACTCCTGGCCGTACGCCAGGCCAACCGTCTCGCCTCCCCCCTCACCGACCTCGCGGAGACCGCCGAGCGCCTCGGCTCCGGCGACCCGCGTCCCCGGCACAAGCGGTACGGCGTGCCCGAGCTGGACCGCGTCGCCGACGTCCTCGACTCCTCGGCCGAGCGGATCGGCCGCATGCTGACGGCCGAACGCAGGCTCGCGGCCGACGCCTCCCACCAACTGCGTACGCCCCTCACGGCCCTCTCGATGCGGCTGGAGGAGATCACCCTCACCGACGACCCGGACACGGTGAAGGAGGAGGCGAACGTCGCGCTGACGCAGGTGGAGCGGCTGACGGACGTGGTGGAGCGGCTGCTGACGAACGCCCGCGACCCGCGGACCGGCTCCGCCGTCTCCTTCGACCTGGACGAGGTCATCCAGCAGCAGCTCGCCGAGTGGCGCCCCGCCTACCGCAGCGCGGGCCGCGCGATCGTCAGCTCCGGCAAGCGGCATCTGCGAGCCGTCGGCACTCCGGGCGCGGTGGCCCAGGTGCTGGCGGCGCTGATCGAGAACTCCCTCATGCACGGCGGCGGCACGGTCGCGCTGCGCACCCGGGTCACCGGCAACCAGGCCGTGGTCGAGGTCACCGACGAGGGCACCGGTGTGCCGGCCGACCTCGGCGCCCGTATCTTCGAGCGGACGATCAGCGGGCGGAACTCGACGGGGATCGGGCTCGCCGTCGCCCGCGACCTCGCGGAGGCGGACGGCGGCCGTCTGGAGCTGCTCCAGGCCCAGCCACCGGTCTTCGGTCTGTTCCTGTCCCGCACGCCCCCGCTCAGAAAGACGGACGAGGACCACCCGACGGTCCGCTAGGCGGGCCGTACGGGGGTGGGGCAGGCTGCAACGGGATTACGGACCGGGCCGTGCCCTGCGGGAGGACTACGGGACCGTGGCAGGCCCCGCGAAAGGCCTACGGGACCCGCTGGGTGGCCCGGCCGGCCGTGGATCCCTCTTCGAGGAACGATTCCGCGCTGGCGACGGCCTCGCGGGCCGGAAGCGTCTTGAAGACCCAGGACCGGTAGGACCAGAAGCGGAACAGCGTCGCCACGCCGATGCCGAGGAACTTGAAGATGTTGCTCTGCAGCGGGCTGTCCCAGCCGAAGCCGTACGTCGCCGCGTACAGCACGCCGTTCTCGATCACCAGGCCGACCACGCTGAACAGCAGGAACAGTGTGAGTTCCTTGGTGCGCCCGCTCTTGTCACGGTCCCGGTACGTCCAGTAACGGAAGCCGAGGTAGTTGAAGACGATCGCGACGACGGTCGCGATGACGCTCGCCCTGACGACCGGCAGGTCGGTGACGTGCCGTACCAGGTTGAACACACCGAGATTGACAAGGAGCCCGGCGCCACCGACGGCGCCGAACTTGGCCACCTCGCGCACGAGTCGTTGCAGCCCCGAGGAACGATGTTCCATGGTCGTGCAGGCCCCCGTCCGTAGGTTCACTCAACCCAGCCATGCTAACCGGCGCTCTTCGGGCTTTCCTGTGGACGGGCTCACGGGTCGGCAACAGATCGGAAAGAGCCATGGAAAAGCGGGGCAAGAGATGGCGAAACGCGGGGTAAGAAGCCTGCTCGGACGCGTGCAATCCGGCCGCGGCGGCGCGGCCGATACCCTAGGGGCGTGACGTTCCCGGTAGTCGGCATGGTCGGCGGGGGCCAGCTCGCTCGTATGACACACGAGGCGGGCATCCCGTTGGGCATCAGGTTCAAGCTCCTCAGTGACACCCCTCAGGATTCCGCGGCACAGGTCGTGAGCGATGTCGTCATCGGCGACTACCGCGACCTGGAGACGCTGCGTGCGTTCGCGCGGGGCTGCGATGTGATCACCTTCGATCACGAACATGTACCCACAGAGCATCTGCGGGCCCTGGAGGCGGACGGCATCCCCGTGCGCCCCGGCCCCGACGCGCTCGTGCACGCCCAGGACAAGGGCGTGATGCGCGCGAAGCTCGACGCGATCGGTGTGCCGTGTCCGCGGCACCGGATCGTGACGGACGCCGCGGACGTCGTCCGCTTCGCGGCCGAGGGCGACGGCTTCCCGGTCGTCCTCAAGACGGTCCGCGGTGGCTACGACGGCAAGGGCGTGTGGGTCGTGGAGTCGGCCGAGGAGGCCACCGACCCGTTCCGCGCGGGCGTCCCGGTCCTCGCCGAGGAGAAGGTCGACTACGTCCGCGAGCTCGCCGCCAATGTCGTACGGTCCCCGCACGGCCAGGCGGTCGCCTACCCGGTCGTCGAGTCCCAGCAGGTGAACGGCGTCTGCGACACCGTGATCGCGCCCGCCCCCGGCCTGGACGAGGCCCTCGCCCTGAAGGCCGAGGAGATGGCCCTGACCATCGCCAAGGAACTCGGCGTCGTCGGCCATCTCGCCGTCGAGCTGTTCGAGACCCGCGACGGCCGCATCCTCGTCAACGAACTGGCGATGCGCCCGCACAACTCGGGCCACTGGACCCAGGACGGCGCGGTCACCTCGCAGTTCGCCAACCACGTCCGCGCCGTCCTGGACCTGCCGCTGGGCGACCCGCGTCCGCGCGCCAGGTGGACGGTCATGGCGAACGTCCTCGGCGGCGACTATCCGGACATGTACTCCGCGTACCTGCACTGCATGGCCCGCGACCCCCAGCTCAAGATCCACATGTACGGCAAGGACGTGAAGCCCGGCCGAAAGGTCGGTCATGTCAACACCTACGGCGACGACCTGGACGACGTGCTGGAGCGCGCCCGTCACGCTGCCGGCTACCTGAGAGGCACCATCACCGAATGAGCCCAGTTGTAGGCATCGTCATGGGGTCGGACTCCGACTGGCCCGTCATGGAGGCCGCCGCCCAGGCGCTCGACGAGTTCGAGATCGCGTACGAGGTCGACGTCGTGTCCGCGCACCGCATGCCGCGCGAGATGATCGCGTACGGCGAGCACGCGGCGGAGCGCGGCCTGAAGGTGATCATCGCGGGCGCGGGCGGTGCCGCCCACCTGCCCGGCATGCTGGCCTCGGTGACCCCGCTGCCGGTCATCGGCGTCCCGGTCCCGCTGAAGTACCTCGACGGCATGGACTCCCTGATGTCGATCGTGCAGATGCCGGCCGGTGTCCCCGTCGCCACGGTCTCCGTGGGCGGCGCCCGCAATGCCGGTCTCCTCGCGGCCCGCATCCTCGCCGCGCACGACGAGGAACTCCTCACCCGCATGCGGGAGTTCCAGCAGGAACTGAACGACCAGGCGACCGAGAAGGGCAAGCGCCTGCGCTCCAAGGTCGAGGGCACGGGCGGCTTCGGCTTCGGCTCGGGGAAGTGACGGCGATGGCTTCACTGGAGGAAGCCCGGGAACTCCTGCGGGAGTTCCCCGTCGTCGACGGTCACAACGACCTCCCCTGGGCGCTGCGCGAACAGGTCCGCTACGACCTCGACGCCCGAGACATCGCCGCCCACCAGAACGCCCATCTGCACACCGACATCCCGCGGCTGCGCGAGGGCGGGGTCGGGGCGCAGTACTGGTCGGTGTACGTCCGCTCGGACCTGCCCGACGCCGTCCCGTCGACGCTGGAGCAGATCGACTGCGTACGGCAGTTGATCGCGCGCTACCCGAACGACCTGGCGCCCGCGCTGACCGCCGCCGACATGGAGTCCGCACGCGGTGAGGGCCGGATAGCGTCGCTCATGGGTGCGGAGGGCGGCCACTCGATCGCCAACTCGCTGGGCACGCTGCGCGGTCTGTACGGCCTCGGCGTCCGCTACATGACCCTCACCCACAACGACAACAACGCGTGGGCGGACTCGGCTACGGACGAGCCGAACGTCGGCGGCCTGTCGTCCTTCGGCCGTGAGGTCGTGCGGGAGATGAACCGCCTCGGCATGCTCGTGGACCTCTCCCACGTGGCGGCGACGACGATGCGCGCCGCGCTGGACACCTCCGTCGCCCCGGTGATCTTCTCCCACTCCTCGTCCCGCGCCGTCTGCGACCACCCGCGCAACATCCCGGACGACGTGCTGGAGCGCCTGCCGGTCAACGGCGGTGTCGCGATGGTGACGTTCGTACCGAAGTTCGTGCTCCAGGCGGCGGTCGACTGGACGGCCGCGGCGGACGAGAACATGCGCGCCCACGGCTTCCACCACCTCGCCACCACCGCCGAGGCGATGAAGGTGCACCGCGCCTTCGAGGAGAGCAATCCGCGTCCGGTCGCCACGGTGTCGACGGTCGCCGACCACCTCGACCACATGCGCGAGGTCGCCGGTATCGACCACCTCGGTATCGGCGGCGACTACGACGGCACGGCCTTCACGCCCGACGGCCTGAGCGACGTCTCCGGCTATCCGAACCTGATCGCGGAACTGCTCGACCGCGGCTGGTCGAAGTCCGACCTCGCCAAGCTGACCTGGCAGAACGCGGTACGGGTGCTGGGCGCGGCGGAGGACGTGGCCCGGGATCTCCAGGCCACGCGCGCTCCGTCCAACGCGACCATCGCGGAACTGGACGGCTGATCGCCGAGGGGCGTGGCGGCCCGGCGCGTCCGGCCGCCCGCCCCCTGCACACCGGGGTGCGGGCCCGAAGCCGGTACCCCCGAACGCCCCACCCACCAGGAAGGCCCCCCGGCTCCGTGCGACGGTGGCGATACCGCCTCACTACGACGTAGCTCACGACGACGTACGGAGCCCGCCATGGCCGACCTCCAGGACGAACTCCCCACCACGACCGAGGCCGGCGGGGTCGACGGCCTGCCCGAGGACCCCTTTGCGGGGACGTCGTACACCGCGGTCACCGACCCCGACGCCGAACCCCTGGAGCGCGCCCGCACCCTCCTCGCCGTCCACCCCGTCGCCGACGGCTGCAGCGGGCTGCCGTGGGCCCTCAGACATCTGCCCCGGTACGACCTGGAGATGGGGGAGACCGCCGTCGACACGGATGTGCCCCGGCTGCGCGAGGGCCATGTCGGCGCGCTGTTCTGGTCGCTGCATCTGCCGGAGGGGCCGGCCGGCGACCGGGCGGCGGGCGCCACGCTGGAGCAGCTGGACCTGGTGCGCAGGGTGATCGGGGCGCATCCCGAGGGGCTGCGGCTGGTGCGCGCCTCCGGGCAGATGATCGACGCCCGCCACTGCGGCCGGGTCGCCGTCGTCCTCGGCCCGGCCGATGCCGCGGCGCTCGACGACTCCCTCGGCATCCTGCGCATGCTGCACGCGCTCGGTGTGCGCCTGCTCACCCTGGCGGGCACGTCCTGGGCGAGCGAGGCGGGGCTGACCCGGTTCGGTGAGGAGGTGCTGCGCGAGATGAACCGGCTCGGCGTGCTCGCCGAGGTCTCGGGCGCCTCCGACGCCACGGTCGCCCGCGCCGTCGCGCTGTCCAGGACGCCGGTCCTGTGCACCCGCTCAGCCGCCCGCGCCCTGCGCCCGCACCCGGCCAACCTCCCCGACGACCTGCTCGCCGAGCTGGGCGCGGCCAAGGGCCTGTGCATGGTGCCGCTCACCGCCGAGCAGACCGGGCCGGGCGTCCGGGACGTCGCCGACCACCTCGACCACGTCCGTACGGTCGCCGGCCCCCAGAGCGTCGGGCTGTCCGGCACCTATGACTCCGGAGCCGCGCATCCACAGGACCTTCCCGACGCCTCCTGCTATCCCCTGCTGATCGCCGAGCTGCTCCGCCGCGGCTGGTCCGAGACCGAACTGTCCCTGCTGACCTGGGGAAATGTGCAGCGTGTGCTGCGCAGCGCCGAGTTCGTGGCGCGGGCCGCCCAGCGGCGCCGGGAGCCGTCGACGGCACGGATCGCCGAGCTGGACGGGTAAGCGGCCTCGCCTCAGCTGCTGCACAGACAGAAGGGGTGCCCGGCCGGGTCCGCGTACACCCGCCAGGTGCGCGAGCGGTCCGCCGCGTCCAGCGGCTTCGCGCCCAGTTCCAGCACCCCCTTCTCCGCCGCGTCCAGGTCCTCCACGACCAGGTCCAGATGGAACTGCTGCGAGGCGTCGGGCGCGGGCCACTTCGGCGGTACGAACCCGGACGACTCCTGGAAGGCCAGCGCCTGCCCGCCGGGCACCTTGAGGTCCACCCACTCCCCCTGGTCCTCGACGGTGCCGCCGAGCACCCCTGCGTAGAAACCGGCGAGCGCGTGCGGGTCGGGACAGTCCAGGACGACGACGCCCAGCTTGGCGAGAGCCATGACTTCCTCCTCGAAGCGAGTGACCAGGGAAAGGGGTCATCTGTGTTACCTGTAGAAGCGGGTAACCAGTAACCGTTACCCCATGCTCCCGCATTGGCGGTAACGTCGCAAGGGAATTCGTGAGAGGTAGCGTCACGGCCATGAGTGAGAGATCACCCGCCCCCGGGGGCCTGGCCCTGGTCGAGTCCCTGGTGAACACGCTCGACATCGAAACCGGCGGCGACTCGCTCGACACGCCGGAGGGTCGGGCCGGCTTCGGGCTCACACAGGACGAACTGCCCGGCGCGCGCGAACTGCGCGAGTCGCTGCGCGCCGCGCTGCTCGCCCATGCCGGACACCCGCCGCACCGCGCGGTCACCCCGCTGGGCGAGCTGCTGGCCCGTGCCCCGCTGTATGTGGCGGTCGACGAGCGGGACGGCTCCGCCACCCTCGCCCCCGCCGATGGCGCCCCGCTGCTGTCCCGGGTCGCCGCGGCCGTCGCCGAGGCGCTGGTGACGGGCACCTGGAACCGGCTGAAGGCCTGCGAGGCCGTGACCTGTCACTGGGCGTACTACGACCGCAGTCCGGCCGGCCGCGGCCGCTGGTGCTCGATGCAGGTGTGCGGGGCACGCGCGAAGATGCGCCGGTACCGCGCCAAGGAGCAGGAGCCGAGGGAGCAGTAGCAGGAGCCGTAACCAAGGGGCCGGTAACCAAGTGCCAAGTGGCAAAGGAGCGGCAACCCACAGGTGGTTCATCGGCCATCCAGTGGTCCTGTGGTGCAGAATGCAACAAGACGCCGGTTCGGCCGACTGAGCCTCGGCCGAACCGGCGTCACCTGCCTGTGGGGTCTCAGGCGGTCGGACGTCCCATCGCCCGGTACGTCCACCCGGCCCGCCGCCAGTGCTCCGGGTCGAGGGCGTTGCGCCCGTCGAGGATCACCCGGGCCGCCGCGACCTCGCCCAGCGCCGCGGGGTCCAGCTCACGGAACTCCCGCCACTCGGTGAGGTGGAGCACGACGTCGGCGCCCCGGACGGCGGTGACCGCGGAGTCGGCGTACCCCAGCGTCGGGAAGATGCGGCGGGCGTTGTCCATGCCCTTCGGGTCGTACACCGTGACCTGACCGCCCTGCAGATGGATCTGCCCTGCCACATTGAGCGCGGGTGAGTCCCGGACGTCGTCCGAGTCGGGCTTGAAGGTGGCGCCGAGGACCGCGACCCGCTTGCCGAGGAACGAACCCCCGCCGAGCGCATCCCGGGCCATCTCCACCATCTGCCCGCGCCGGCGCATGTTGATGGAGTCGATCTCCCGCAGGAAGGTCAGCGCCTGGTCAGCGCCGAGCTCACCGGCGCGCGCCATGAACGCCCGGATGTCCTTGGGCAGACAGCCGCCGCCGAACCCGATCCCGGCGCGCAGGAACTTCTTGCCGATCCGGTCGTCGTGCCCGATGGCCTCCGCCAGCTTGACGACGTCGCCGCCGGCCGCCTCGCACACCTCCGCCATCGCGTTGATGAAGGAGATCTTCGTGGCCAGGAAGGAGTTCGCCGAGGTCTTCACCAGCTCGGCGGTCGGGAAGTCGGTCACCACGAACGGCGTGCCCTCGCCCATCGGCGTGGCGTACACCTCCCGCAGCAGCTTCTCGGCCCGCTCGCTGCGCACGCCGACCACGATCCGGTCGGGGTGCAGGGTGTCCTCGACGGCGAGGCCCTCGCGCAGGAACTCCGGGTTCCAGGCCAGCTCGGCGTCGGCACCGGCGGGCGCGTGCTCGGCCAGGTAGGCGGCGAGCCGGTTTGCGGAGCCGACGGGCACGGTGGACTTTCCGACCACGAGCGCGGGGCCGGTCAGATGGGGGGCGAGGGAGGCGATGGCGGCGTCGACGTACGACATGTCCGCCGCGTACTCGCCGTGCTTCTGCGGGGTGTTCACACACACGAAGTGGACATCGCCGAACGCGGCCACCTCGGCCCAGTCCATGGTGAACCGGAGCCGCCCGGAGGAACCCTCGATGCCGGCCACATGCTTGCGCAACAGCTCCTCGAGCCCCGGCTCGTACATCGGGGTCTCGCCGCGCTCCAGCATCGCGATCTTCTCGGGTACGACGTCGAGTCCCAGCACCTCGAAACCGAGCTCGGCCATGGCCGCGGCGTGCGTGGCACCGAGATAGCCGGTGCCGATCACGGTGATCTTCAGGCTCATGGAGTGCTCCAGATCGGGTACGTCGGAGATGCGGAGCCGAGCATAGTCGGGCCGCCCACCGGGCAATTTCCCCGCTGTCGCCAAGCTCACGTAGGCGCGCTGTGGGCGGCCCTTTAAAATTTGAGTTACTTAACGGTAATTAGCGTCAGTATCACTGCGTCTTTGGAGCGTGAGAGACCGTGGCCGGATCGGCTGACTTCGACCTGTACCGCCCGTCCGAGGAGCACGACATGCTCCGCGACGCCGTCCGTTCGCTGGTCGAGGCGAAGATCGCGCCGTTCGCCGCCGCGGTGGACGAGGAGGCCCGCTTCCCGCAGGAGGCACTGGACGCCCTGGTCGCCAACGACCTGCACGCCGTGCATGTACCCGAGGAGTACGGCGGCGCGGGCGCGGACGCCCTGGCCACCGTGATCGTGATCGAGGAAGTGGCGCGCGCCTGTGTGTCCTCCTCCCTCATCCCGGCGGTGAACAAGCTGGGCTCGCTCCCGGTGATCCTCTCCGGGTCCGATGACCTGAAGAAGAGGTACCTGTCGCCGCTGGCCAAGGGTGAGGCGATGTTCTCGTACTGCCTCTCCGAGCCGGAGGCGGGCTCTGACGCGGGTGGCATGAAGACGAAGGCGGTCCGTGACGGCGACCACTACGTCCTCAACGGCGTCAAGCGCTGGATCACCAACGCCGGTGTCTCCGAGTACTACACGGTCATGGCGGTGACGGACCCGTCCCAGCGCACCAAGGGCATCTCGGCCTTCGTCGTCGAGAAGTCGGACGAGGGCGTCTCCTTCGGTGCCCCGGAGAAGAAGCTCGGCATCAAGGGCTCGCCGACCCGCGAGGTCTACTTCGACAACGTCCGCATCCCCGCCGACCGCATGATCGGCGAGGAGGGCACGGGCTTCGCCACCGCGATGAAGACCCTGGACCACACCCGCATCACGATCGCCGCCCAGGCACTCGGCGTGGCACAGGGCGCCTTCGACTACGCCAAGGGCTATGTCCAGGAGCGCAAGCAGTTCGGCAAGCCGATCGCCGACTTCCAGGGCATCCAGTTCATGCTCGCCGACATGGCCATGAAGATCGAGGCCGCCCGCCAGCTGACCTACGCGGCCGCCGCCAAGTCCGAGCGCGGCGACCGCGACCTCACCTTCCAGGGCGCGGCCGCCAAGTGCTTCGCCTCGGACGTCGCCATGGAGGTCACCACCGACGCCGTCCAGCTTCTCGGCGGCTACGGCTACACCCGCGACTACCCGGTGGAGCGCATGATGCGCGACGCCAAGATCACGCAGATTTATGAGGGCACGAACCAGGTCCAGCGGATCGTGATGGCGAGGAACCTGCCGTAAGCGGCAGTTGCCAGGAGTTCCAGGAAGGCGCCCCGTGGGGCGCCTTCTGCTCGTTGGGCGCAGTAGGCCGTAGCACGAATGGCACTACCCGGCGGTCGGGCGTAGGACGGAAGCACACGGGGCCCGCCCAGGGCCCTCTCCCTCTCAGGAGGAGCCATGTCCCAGCCCGGAACCATGAGCGCCATGAGCAAGGAGATGCAGGACTGCGTCGAGGCCTGCATGTCCTGCCACGCCACGTGCGAGGAGACGATGAGCTCCTGCATGCAGATGGGCGGCCAGGCCCAGATGCAGATCATGCGCGCGCTCATGGACTGCTCCGAGATGACCCGTATGTGCGCGGACATGATGATGCGCCGCTCGCCCATGTCCGCCGAGATGTGCGCGATGTGTGCCAAGGCGTGCGACATGTGCGCCGAGGCGTGTATGTCCATGCCCGACGACCCGCAGATGATGCGCTGCGCGGAGGCGTGTCGCCGCTGCGCCGAGATGTGCCGCACGATGGCGGGCGCGCGTATGTGACGACGGCCCGACACCGCCCAAGGGCGCCCCGCGCCGGGTGCCCTTGAGCATTTGCGCGGCAGGCTGTCCGCACGGGGAGCTCAGTGAACGCGACCGAAGCCTTCGACGCTGCCGAGCGGACCATGTGGGAAGGGCGGGTCGATGCGTACGCCGCTGGGGCGCGGGGCCCAGGTGCGGGCCGTGGACGCGGACGCCGGGATGGTGGCTGCGGCCCGGGAGCGCGGGGGCGACGCGCGAGTCGCGGTCCTTCCGGAACCGCCCTTCGCCGACGGCGGGCTCGACGCCGTCGTGGGCAACTTCGTACTCGACCACGTCGGCCGCCCGCGCACCTGCCCCGTCTGGACACCGCCGAGGACTTCACCCGGACTCCGGAAGGACTCGCGAAGCTCCTGGCGGAGGCCGGTTTCACCGACGCGGACGCCACCGAGCAGGCCTGGAACCACCGGACCACCGTGGAGGAGTGGTGGGGCGGAGCGGTCGGCGGGGTCGCCACCGTGGGGCTGGTCGTGACGTCGCAGGACGCCGGGACGTTCGAGCGGATCAGGCGGGAGTAGGAGCGACTGAGCGCCGAATACGCCGATGGGGAAGGGCGGTTGGCCCTTCCCCATGTGGCGGTCCTCGCGGCCGGTACGGCCCAGGACAGGTCCTAGTTGCCGGAGACGGTGACCGGGTCGTCGTTCTTCAGCTCGTTCACCAGCGTCTTCACCTTCGCCTTGTCCCAGACGAGGTTGCCGCCGGTGGAGCCGGAGACCGGCATGTTCATCGACTTGCCGTCACCGCCGCTGACGCCCTTCATGGCCCAGAACATGGAGGCCAGGTCCCACAGGCTCATGTCCTTGTCCACCGTGAGGGAGTCGAGGCCCGCGCCCATGGTCGGGTAGAACTTGAAGGGGTTCAGGACCGTCGACGGCGTGGCCACCTGGTGGGCCAGGGCCGACAGGAACTTCTGCTGGTTCTTCGTGCGCTGCAGGTCGGAGGTGGCGAAGGCGTGCCGGGTGCGCACGAAGGCCAGCGCCTCCTCGCCGTTCAGCGTCTGCTTGCCGGCCTTGAAGTCCGCGCCCGAGTACTTGTCCTTGAAGCCCTTGTCGATGTTGATCTCGACGCCGCCGACGGCGTCGACGATGTTCGCGAAGCCGGCGAAGCCGATCTCCACGTAGTGGTCGATGTGCAGGCCGGTGTTGTACTCGATCGTGCGGACCAGCAGCGTCGGGCCGTCCTCGGCGTAGGCCGCGTTCAGCTTCGTGTGCCGGCCCGTGGCCTTGTAGACCTTCCCGGACGCCGAGCCCTGGTACGACGGGATCTCCACGTCCGAGTCACGCGGCAGCGAGACCAGCGTGTCGCCGTTGTCGCCGACGTGCAGGATCATCATCGAGTCGGTGCGCTGGCCCTCGGCGGAGCCGGTGTGCAGCTTCTTCTTGTCCTGGGACGACATGCCCTTGCGGCTGTCGGAGCCGACGATCAGGTAGTTGGTGCCCTCGCCCGTCTCCGGCCGGTCGATGACCTTCGACAGGTCGACGTCGCGGTGGAGCTTGGAGTCGGCCCAGAAGTAGGTCGCCACGGATGTGACGACCAGCACAGTGGTGAGGGTGATCGCCGTCCACTTGAGGCGGCGCCGCCAGTTCGGCCGCGGCCGGTAGCGGCCGACGTCCGGGTCCATGTCGTTGTCGTTGGGAACGAAACCGCCGCCACCGCCGCCGTACACCTGGCCGGTGTTGTAGCCGCTGTCGTAGTCGCCGCCGTCGTATCCCTGGCCGTCGACGTACGACGGCTGCTGCGGGACGCCGGCGCCGTAGGGCGGCGCCGACGGGCCGCCGTTGCCGTACCCGCCCTGCCCGGGCGGGGCCGCCTGGCCGCGCCGGACCTGGCGCATCACGCGGGCGCCCTCGGGGTGCGCGCTGGCGCTACCGCGTCCGTACCGGTTGCCGCGGTTTTCGTCGGACCATGCCTCGGGCCAATCGCTCATGCGCCCCAGTGTGCAGGGCGTGGCCGTGTCTCTTACAAGGGGCATCGAAAAATCAGGGCAGTGCTGTTGCGAAGCTGACACAAACTCCCCGAATGTCGCTTCGGCATAAGGTGGGGCTCATGACAGACCAGGTTTCCATCGCGGATTCTGACGGAACGGACATACCGGGCAAGCCCACATCGGCGTCCCGCACCACCCTCAGCCACATCATGACCCACAACGACACCAACCTGCTGGGCACGGTGCACGGTGGCGTGATCATGAAGCTGGTGGACGACGCGGCGGGCGCCGTGGCCGGTCGCCACTCCGGCGGTCCCGCCGTCACCGCGTCCATGGACGAGATGGCGTTCCTGGAGCCGGTGCGCGTCGGCGATCTGGTCCATGTGAAGGCGCAGGTCAACTGGACCGGCCGGACCTCGATGGAGGTCGGCGTCCGGGTCCTCGCGGAACGCTGGAACGAGTCGACCCCGGCCACTCAGGTCGGCTCCGCGTATCTGGTCTTCGCGGCGGTCGACCAGGACGGCAAGCCCCGCCGGGTCCCCCCGGTCCTCCCGGAGACCGAGCGCGACAGGCGCCGCTACCAGGAGGCCCAGATCCGCCGTACCCACCGTCTGGCCCGCCGCTACGCCATCAAGGAACTGCGCGAGAAGCGCGCGGCCCAGGGGTACCAGGACTGACCGGCCCGCACACCGCCGCTACACCCCGCACACCACCTCGTCCCCCCGCACCGCCTGGGAGTCCGCCTGGGGCGGGTCCTCCGGCTTCACCTTGCGCACGTCCTTGAAGTCCGTCCCGGCGATCACCTTCAGGAGCGGCCCCTGCCCGGGTGCCGCCCGCAACTCGCTGCCCGGGAGGGCCGCCGCCAGGGATCTGGCCGAGCGGTCCCAGCGAGGGTCGTAGACGATCACCGTCCGCTGTACGGAGTGCTCCTTCGACGTCATGGGCCGGTGGGTGGTGGCGAAGCCGGTCGAGGCCAGGGCGGCGTCGACGCGCTTGGCCAGTCCGGCGGTGCCGGTGCCGTTCTCCACCTGCACGCGGATCTGCTGCGGGGCCACGGCCACCGTCGCGGCCCGGACGCGCGGCGGACGGTTCACGGCCAGCGGCTTGTCGTCGCGCAGCGACCGGAACAGCTGGTCCGCCTTGGGCTGGTCCCACTTCAGGGTCGAGCCGATGCCCGGCACGACGTATCCCATCCGGCCGATCGGGACCGTCATGAACTCGGAGGAGGACGGGGAGAAGTTCCGCATCGCACGGCCGAGATCCAGCAGCTCGTCGGTGCCGAAGCCCTGGTCCGCCCGCACCGACCCCAGCACCGCCCGTGTCACGTCACGGAACTTCAGCGGGTTCAGCAGCACCCCGGACGAGGTCGCCCGCTCGATCAGCGCCGCCAGGAACCGCTGCTGGCGCTTCATCCGGCCCAGGTCGCTCGCCCCGTCGATGTGCCGCGAGCGGACGTACTGCAGGGCCTCCCCGCCCATCAGCGTGTGTGTGCCGGCCGCGAGGTCGAGGCCGGTGTAGGAGTCCTTGAGCGGCTTCGTCGTGCAGATCCTGACCCCGCCGAGCACATCCACGGTCTTCATGAAGGTGGTGAAGTCGACCTCCAGATAGTGGTCGATCTTCACATGGGTCATGCTCTCGACCGTGCGCACGGTCAGCTGCGGCCCGCCCTCCGCGTACGCCGCGTTGATCCTGATCGGGTGCGGGCCGTGGCGCGCGCCGGTGGTCTCGTCGACATGCTCGGGCAGCTCGGCGTACGAGTCGCGCGGCAGGCTCACCACGCTCGCCCGCTCCCGGTCCTCCGAGATGTGCACGATCATGATGGTGTCGGTGCAGTGGCACGGCGCCCCGCCGAGCCGGTACTTCCGCCGCTCCCGCTCCGTGACCTTGTCGCGGCCGTCCGTGCCCACCAGCAGGACGTTCATACCGTGACCCGCCTGCGGGCGGTTCTTCATGTCCTTGAACGGATCGACCCGGGCGATGTCCGAGTCGAGGCTGGTGACCACCGCGTGCCCGATCCCGGCGGACGCGAGCACCACCACGGACAGGGTCGTCACCGCCCGCATGGCCCAGCGCGGCCGCTTCCGCCGTACGGGCCGCACCGGCGCACGCGCCGGCCGGGGCGGTTGTGGACGGCGCTGCGGCCGTGCCGGGGAGCGTGGCGGCGTTGCGGGCATGGGGAAACCTCCGCTGGGGCGCTGGCCCCTGGCCGTACGTGGGATCCTGAGCACCGTAGGCCCATACGATCTCCGGCCCGAGGCAGCGGACCGGTGGCGCGCAACGGTGTCCCCCGTTCGCGGTAACGTGAGCCCCCTATGAACGCCAAGCCCGACGTGCGGCTCCCCGCCGTTTCTGTGATCATGCCCGTCCTCGACGAGGAGCGGCATCTGCGCGGGGCCGTCCAAGCGATCCTCGCGCAGGAGTACGCCGGCGAGATGGAGGTCGTGATCGCCCTGGGTCCGTCCACGGACCGCACGGACGAGATCGCCGCCGAGCTCGTTCGCGAAGACCCGCGCGTGCACACCGTTCCGAACCCGACAGGCCGCACGCCCGCCGCACTCAACGCGGCGATCAAGGCCTCCAGCCACCCGATCGTGGTACGTGTCGACGGCCACGGCATGCTCTCGCCGAACTACATCGCGACCGCCGTGCGGCTCCTGGAGGAGACCGGCGCGCAGAACGTCGGCGGCATCATGCACGCCGAGGGCGAGAACGACTGGGAGCACGCCGTCGCGGCCGCGATGACCTCGAAGGTCGGCGTCGGCAACGCGGCCTTCCACACGGGTGGCGAGGCGGGTCCGGCCGAGACCGTCTACCTCGGCGTCTTCCGGCGCGAGGCCCTCGAGCGGCAGGGCGGCTACAACGAGGAGTTCATCCGCGCCCAGGACTGGGAGCTGAACTTCCGCATCCGCGAGGCCGGCGGGCTGATCTGGTTCTCGCCGGAGCTGAAGGTGTCGTACCGGCCGCGGCCCAGCGTGAAGGCGCTCGCCAAGCAGTACAAGGACTACGGCCGCTGGCGCCATGTCGTCGCCCGCTACCACGAGGGCTCCATCAACCTGCGCTACCTCGCCCCACCGACCGCCGTGTGCGCGATCGTGGCGGGCATCGTGGTCGGCGCGGCCCTGACCCCGCTGGGCTTCGTGATCCCCGGCGGCTATCTCGCGGCGATCGTCGCCGGGTCGGTGCCGGCGGGCAAGGGGCTGCCGCTGAAGGCCCGGCTGCAGATCCCCGTCGCCCTCGCCACTATGCACATGTCGTGGGGCTGGGGCTTTTTGACCAGCCCGAAGGCGCTGGCGCAGCGGGTCATCGCGTCGCGCCGGCCGGCCGTGCTCAGCGTCGACTGAGCAGCGCCGTACCCGCTCCGGCCCGGACTACCAGGTGTAGTCCGGGTCGACGTGCATGCACGCCTTGGTGTCCGCGCCGTTGAGGGCACTGGCCGACTCCGGAGTCCTGTCGTCCTCCTCCGCGGCGGTGTACTTGGTCCCCGAGCGCCAGTCCGCGCCCACCACAAGCGTGACACCGGACACATCCGTGGACTTCTTCACCTGACCGCTCGGGACACCGAGCGCCTTCGCGACCCGCTGCGCGTCCCCCTCCAGGTCGGCGCTCGGGTAGCGGACGACCGTCTTGTCCTCGCTCAGCAGCGTGGAGGTGTCCGCGACCGCCTGGTCGAAGCCCTTGCCGACCAGCAGTTGGGCGATCGTGCCCGCCCGGCCGGTGACCGCGGCCTCGGTGCCGCTCTGCGTGCCGTTCTGCACCTGCACCGCGATCCGGTCGTCCGCCGCGGCGGGGTCGGTGGACGTCCTGGTCTTCGTGCTCTTCTTCTTGTCCTTGCCGTCCAGTGCGATGTCCTCGCGGACCAGCCGGAACAGCTTCGCCGCGTCGGTGGCCCTGGGCAGCACCCGGTTGCCGTCCGAGGAGTACACCCACGGCATCGTCGTCATGGTGATGCGCTCGGTGGGGACCTTCTTCAACTCGCTGCTCAGGTCGTAGAGCTTCGCCACGGTCCCCAGCCCCTCGTCCACGGTCAGCGCCTGCGTGGCCGTCTCGGCCACTTTGCGCAGCTTGTCGGGGTTGCCGAGGGTGGCGTTGGCGCGCAGCCGGCGGACCATCGAGTTCATGTACATGTGCTGGGCCTTGGTACGGGCGATGTCGCTGCCGTCCTCGAAGCCGTACCGCGTGCGCAGCCACTGCAGGGCCTGCTTGCCCTTGACGGAGGTGATGCCCTTCTTCAGCCTCAGGCCCGAGCCGTGGCCGGAGGAGGTGTGCGAATAGATGTCGGCGTCCACGCAGACCGGGACGCCGCCGATCGCGTCCGCCATGGACACCACACCCGAGAAGTCGACCATCATGAAGTGGTCGATGTGGATGTCGGTCAGCTTCTCCCAGGTCGCCACCGTGCAGCCGGGGCCGCCGCGGCCCAGGGAGTCGTTCGTCATGGCCAGTGAGGTGCTCGCCGCGTACACCTTGCCGGTGTCGGGATCCGTGCACTTGGGGATCTGCAGCAGTGTGTCGCGCGGCATGCTGATCACCGACATGTCGGTGCGGTCCGCCGAGACATGGACCAGCATCTGGACGTCGGCGCGCGGCGCGGTGTTGAACGTGTCCTTGGCGCCGCCGAGTTTCTGGTTCTCCGTGGTGTTCCGCGCGTCGGATCCGATGAGCAGGATGTTCAGCGGCTTCTGGCCCGCCGCGTTCGCCTTGGACTCGGCCGCACGGTCCTTGGCGTCGCCGATGTTGAGCGGGTCCTTCTTGAGGTTGGCGTTGAGGTGCTGGTAGTAGAGGTATCCGGCGCATGCCGTGCCGAGGATCGCCACCGCCAGGACCACTGCCGTCCAGCGCAGCACACGCCGTCCGCGCGGCCTGCGGGCACCGTTGCCGCCGGCTTCGCGCCGCCCGCCGCCGTGCCGGCCGCCACCGCCCGGCACGTCCTGGCCCCGCGGTGCGTGGGACATCACGTCGTCGGCCGCTTCGACCGCGTCGTGCGCTTCGGCCACGTCGAGCGCTTCGACCGGGGGCACCTCCCCGCGCACACTGCTGCGCACCACTGCCTGCCCTCCCACCCGCTCCTGCCACCGGTGCCGGGCTTCAGCGCCCGAGCACGCCGCATTGTTCTGCAGACATGTATGAGTCACCTGTGCGTACGAGGACTGCGGTGCCGGCGCACCGCGACAGGGGCGGGCGCCGGCACCGGGTGATCTACGCGAAAGGCACTACCACTGGTAGACCTTGTAGACGTCCATGCACTGCTTGGTGTCCGAGCCGTTGATGGCGTCGGAGTTGCTGGGCAGGTCGCCGGCCTTCGGCGGAGACTGCTTCGGGTACGTCGAGCCCGTACGCCAGTCGGCGCCGACGACGACGGTGACACCCGACACGGCGGTCGACTTCTTCACCGCGCTCGGCGGAATCCCCAGCGACTTGGCGACGGCCTGGGCGTCACCCTCCAGATCCGCGCTCGGGTACTGCACGACCGTCTTGTCCGCGGACAGCGTCGCCGTCGTGTCCGCCGCGGACCTGGTGAAGCCCTTGCCCGCGAGCACCTGGGCGATCGCGCTCGCCCGCCGGCCGACCGGCGGCTCGGTGGAGGTGCGGGTGGCGTTCTGCACCTGCACGCCGAGCCGGCCCGGGTCGACCGAGGGAGTCTTGGCCGGCTTGCTCGAGCCGGTCTTCTTCTTCGCGCCCGGCGCCTTGCCGTTCTTGTCGAGCGGCACGTCGTCACGGAGCATCTGCCACACCTTGTCGGCGTTGGTGGCGTCCGGCACGACGTGGTCGGCGTTCTGCGGGTCCGCGACGTTCGGCATCGTCACCGAGGTGATGCGGTCCGTCGGCACCGACTTGAGCTCCATGCCCAGGTCGTACAGCTTCTTGACCGTGCCGATCTCCTCGGAGACCTGCAGGGACTTCGTTGCCGCCTCGGCCAGGTCCGTCAGCCGCCCGGTGTCGGTGAAGACGTTCTGGTCCTTCAGCGTGCGGATCATCGAGTTCAGGTACATGTGCTGGGCCCGGGCCCGCATCAGGTCACTGCCCCAGGCGTGCCGGGTGCGCAGCCACTGCAGGGCCTGCTTGCCCTTGACCTTGTGCGTGCCCGCCGTCAGCTTCAGGCCGGAACCTCCCGGTACCGAGGCCGTGGGGTGGTCCCACACGTTCTGCTTCACACAGACCTCGACGCCGCCGATGGCGTCGGCCATCCGCACCACACCCGCGAAGTCGATCGTCATCCAGTGGTCGATGTAGACCCCGGTGAGGTTCTCCCAGGTGGCCAGCGTGCAGCCGGCGCCGCCACGGGCCAGCGACTCGTTGATGATGCCGTTGGTCGCCGGGTACGTCTTGCCGGTGCCGGGGTCCGTGCACTTGGGGATGTCGACCCGGGTGTCCCGCGGAATGCTGACCATCGCGGCGCTCTTGCGGTCCGCGGAGAGGTGGATGAGCATCTGCACGTCGCCGAGTGGCGGATTGCCGCGGTTGTCCTTGCTGCCGCCGAGCTTCACGTTCTCGTCGGAGTTACGGCTGTCGGAGCCGATCAGCAGGATGTTCAGCGGTGTCTGGCCGGCCGCGTTGGGCTCGGTCTTCTGCGCCTTGGAGTCGCCGCTGCTGCGCTGGCCCTTGCGGATGTTGCCGTTGAGGTGCTGGTAGTACAGGTATCCGGCGCCGGCCGTGCCGAGTATCACCACCGCGAGGACCGTGGCCGACCAGCGCAGCACACGCCGTCTGCGCCGCGGCCCTCCGCCGTCCGGACCGCCTCTGCGCCGCCCTCCGCCGTGCCGTCCGCCACCGTCCGTGCTCGGCTCCTTCGGTGTGAGCGACATGGTGTCCTCCACCGCAGGAACCTCCCCCCGCACACTGCTCTGCGCCAACTGCCTGCCCTCCCCACCCTGCGCCTGACAACGGGTCCCTCCCGCGTCGGGTTAGACGCACGAGGGACCCGTAGGGTTACCTACTTGGCGCATGTCACCTTGTCCGCCGTGGACTTATCAACATCCGGCGCCTTTGCCGGAGTGGTGAGGGACACACCCGCACCCTTGAAGTCCTTGCCCAGGGTCAGAGTCATCGCGGGCAGCCCCTGGGAGTTGGTCACGCTCTTGCCGGGCTTCATCGCGGATCCGGAAAGACCCATGATGGCGGCCAGCCTGCGCGCCTGGGCCGCCTGGTCGGGAGCGTACTCGAGGGTGGTCCTGCTCAGCTCCGCCGGCGCGTTGCCCGCGTTCTCCGACTTGAGCACGCCCTCGTCGTTCTGCAGCCACTGCAGGGTCTCCTGCGCGCTGCCGGCCGCCGCCCCGCCGTTGAGGATGCGCACCCGCACCTCGGAGGCGGCGGCCTTGGTGCCCTTGAGCCGGGCGGCCTGGGCGTCCTTGGCGGCCTTCTGCTTCTTCTTCACGTCACTGAAGGAGATGTCGTCCTTGATCGCCTGGAAGACCGCGGGGGCCTTCGAGTTGTTGAGGACGACGGTCGCCTTCACCTTCTCGGCCGGGTTGTCCACGACCGGCACCGTCGTGAAGGTCAGGTTCTTCGGGTTGAGCTTGCCCAGCTCAAGACCGAGGTCCTTCAGCTTGCCGATGGTGTCCAGCTGGGAGTCGACGGTCAGTGCCTTGGTGCCGGTCTCCGCGAGCTTCAGCATCTTCGTCGGGCTGGTGAGCGTCGAATTGGAGCTGAGCTTGCGCATCAGCGCACTGAGGAACTGCTGCTGCAGCCCGATCCGGCTCAGGTCACCGCCGAAGCCGACGGCGTGCCGGGTCCGGACGAAGGCCAGCGCCTGCTCACCCGAGATGTTGTGGGTGCCCTTCGACAGCTTCAGGTGCGAGTCCGGGTCGTTGATGTTCTTGCCCAGGCAGACCTCGACCCCACCGACCGCCTCGGTCAGCGTCTTGACCGCGTTGAAGTCGGCGACCATGAAGTTGTCCGGCTTGATCCCGGTCAGCGCCGTCACCGTGCGCACGGTGCAGCTGGGCGTCCGCCCGTCCTGCCCGAGGCTGGTGTTGAAGCGGACGTTGTCGGTGCCCGGGATGACCTTCTCGGAGCCGTCGGGCTGCTTCGTCGGGCAGTCCGGGATGTTCACGATCAGGTCGCGCGGGATGCTCAGCGCGGTGGCGTTCGACCGGTCCTTGGACAGGTGCAGCAGGATGTTGGTGTCGGCGTGGCCGACGCTGCCCGCATCGCCGTAGCCCTCGTTGCCCTTGCCGGTGCGTTTGTCGGTGCCGATCAGCAGGATGTTGATCGCCTTGTCCTTGCTGAAGCCACCGGTGCTCGCGCCGTCGTCGGAGACGGAGGTGATGTTGTCGTTGAGGTGCTGGATGTAGAGGTAGGCGGCGGCCGATACGGCGACCAGGACGAAGGCCATCGCCCCGCCGGTCCACAGCAGTATCTTCTTCGCCTTCGACTTCTTCTTCACCGGCCGCCTGTTGCGCCGCCCCGGCGGCGGCTCGGGCTCGCCCCGGCGCCTGCGCTGCGCCGGAACTTCCCGGCTCGCCTCGGACTCCTCGCGCCTCGGGGCGGGTGTCCGGCCGCGCGCCGCCCCGGCGGAAGTGCCGCGTGGTCTACGCGGGCCGGGGACCGCCGATTGCGGTGCGGAATTATTCAGTCGCAGTTCGTATTCACCGGTGCTCGGATTGAGTACCCACTGGTCTGCGGGGTCGATGTTGTCCGCCCGCCCACGGCCTTGCGCGTCCACGGTTGTCCGAATCCTCCGTTGGGGCCACGCGGCGCCTTCCCCCCTCAAGGCGCTCGGGTCTCGGTCAATCAGTGCACGACCCCAGTACGGAGCTCGCGGCGTGGTGCACCGGATCGCTCACACTATCCGCCCAGTTCAGCGTTGGGTGACGCCGGTGACAAATTCCACGTCCCTACAACCGGGCAATCCGCCTCATTCTTCGGAACAAAAGTTCGTCGTCTTGGCGCACGTTTTACCCGCAGGTGTTCTCGGCGGCCGTGGTCCCGCGGAATGTGGGCTCGGCGGAGGGATCGCTCTTCTCGTCGCCGTTGCTGTCCGAATTGCCACTCTTCGTTGCTGATTTCGAGGAAACGGTCACCGGCTTGTCGGTGCGCAGTCGCGCAAAGAGCCGCTCGGCCGCGGGCTCGATCAGCTGGTCGCGATTGGAGTCGTGGACATACGACTCGCGTGGAACGGTCAGGAACTGCACATGTTCGGTGGGAATGTTCCGCAGCCCGCGCACCAATTGGTACAAACCGCGCAAGCTGGCCAGCTCCGGGTCGGTGGTGAGCGCCGAGGTCGCCGCGTCCAGCACGGGGTAGAGCTTCACTGGATTCAGCAGTACGTCGTTGCTCCGCACCTTGTTGACCAGCGCTCCGAGGAAGCGTTGCTGGCGGTCCATGCGGTCGGTGTCGCTTCCGTTGCCGAGCGACTTGCGGGCCCGCACATAGCCCAGCGCCTGCTCGCCGTCGAGCGTGACCTTTCCGGCGGGCAGCTTCAGCTTGGCGGCCTTGTCGTTGATGGGCTTCTTCAGGCACACCTGCACGCCGTCGACGGCGTCGACCATCTCCTTGAACCCGCTGAAGTCGACGACGACGTGATGGTCGATCCGGATGTCCGTGAGGTTCTCCACGGTGCGGATGCTGCAGGCGGAACCGCCCACGGCGAAGGCGTAGTTGAACATCGCCCAGGTGGGCTCGCTGCGGCTGCCGTCCGCCCGCCGGCAGCTCGGCACGCGCACCATCAGGTCGCGGGGGAGGGACACCGCGGTGGCGCTCTTCCGGTCGGCCGCCAGGTGCAGCAGGATCGCGGTGTCGGACCGCGCCGTCCCCAGATCCCGCCCGTACTTTTGGTTGCCCGCCCCCGAGCGGGTGTCGGACCCGATCAGCAGGATGTTCTGCGCGCCGCGCACCAGCGGGGTGGGCCGCTCCCGCTCGTAGCGGGCCAGCTCGGCCGCGGCGGCCTCGTCGGGCGTGATGTTGGCGCTGAGCTTCGCGTACACGGCCCATCCGGCCCCGCCCGCCGCGAGCACCAGGAAGGCGGCCCCCAGTGCGGCACCCTGCGTCCAGCGCCGACGGCGCCGGCGTATGAGCCCGTCGCCGGTGGCGGAGGCACCCGTACCGGGACCGAGGGTGCCCGAGGAAGGCGTACCTGCGGTGTCGGTCACGGGCGGGCCACCCCTCATGGCGTACGAGCGTGTCGTCCTGCTCTTACGACGATGGCCCGGGGTGGGGCGCCGAGGCGGCCGGTACTACTCCATACGGGTGACTGCGACTCCCTCAGGGGCGCGGGGAACCGCCCGACCGGCCACGAGGGTCCGGAGGCCGTTGTGCGGCGGCCGTTCCTGGTTCGGTACGGGTGACTGTGGCTCCCTCAGGGGCGCGGGGAACTGCGCGACCGGCCACGAGGGTCCGGAGGCCGTTGTGCGGCGGCCGTTCCTGGTTCGGTACGGGTGACTGTGGCTCCCTCAGGGGCGCGGGGAACCGCCCGATCGGCCACGAGGGTCCGTCGGCCGTTGTGCGGCGGCCGTACCTGTTTCAATACGGGTGACTGCGACTCCTTCAGGGGCGTGGGGAACTGCGCGATCGGCCACGAGGGTCCGGAGGCCGTTGTGCGGCGGCCGTTCCTGGTTCGGTACGGGTGACTGTGGCTCCCTCAGGGGCGCGGGGAACTGCGCGATCGGCCACGAGGGTCCGGAGGCCGTTGTGCGGCGGCCGTTCCTGGTTCGGTACGGGTGACTGTGGCTCCCTCAGGGGCGCGGGGAACTGCGCGATCGGCCACGACGGACCCGCAGCCGCCACACGACCTCCGCCACCCCCTCAGTGACGCGACGCAGTCACCCGCTCGCTCTCGATCCGCTTGGCCAGCGCATCCTCGCCCAGCCGCTCCAGATGCCGGCACAGCACCACGGACCCGCCGACGGCCAACGGCGCGTACAGCCCCGCGCTCAGTCCCTCCCACGTGTCGTACGACAGCCCCGAGAGCAGCCTGGACCCGGGCCCGGTCAGGTCCAGCGACGGCGCGTCCGTCCGGGCCCGGTCCACGACCTCGGCCCCGGTGTACTCCGCCCCGGCCACGATCAGCGCCGGCGCCTCGGGGTCCACCGGCGCGAACGGAGCGAACCGGTCGCCCTGGCTCGGCACCTCGACGGCGTAGTCGGCGAAGCCCTCCGGCGGCTGCGGGAAGCGCCCGCCCAGCGGCCGCAGCGCGAGGGCGACCCGCTCCCCGCGGCAGGCGCGTGCCGCCTCCAGCGAGTCGGGCCCGCTCACGACGGCGTCGGCCGCCGCCGGGTCACCGGCCACGTCCGCGATCGCGCCCACCGACGCACACGCCAGCAGCCACACCGCCGTCTGCCAGTGCGCGGGCAGCAGCAGCGCGACCCGGTCGCCGGGTCCGGCGGCGAGATCGCCTTGGAGCAGATTCGCCGTCTTGGCCACCCAATTGGCGAAGGTGGCCACGGACAGTTCGACGCGTTCGCCCGTGGCGTCGTCGTAGAAGGTCACCAGGGGGCGTCCGGGATCCGCGGCGAGCGCGGAACGCAGCAGGTCGGCAGGGGTGCGATCGGTGGCGTTCACCCGCGCAAGCGTACGCGGCACGGCTGCCGCGCACCGGGCGGCGGGGCCACCGGTTCGGAGGAACGGAACCCGACGACCCGTCAAGTTCCAAATAGACAGGATTATATGGGTATATCCAGGATGAGGGGCATGCATGGATTCCTCGCCTCCTCGATCGGTGTCTCCTCGGCCGGTGTCACCTGCGCGGCCGCCCTCGCCCTCCCGTCGACACTGCCCGCGGCTGCCGCCGCACCCATGGGACTACCGGCACCGTCCGCGCAGACGGCCGCCGCACCGGCCGTCTCCGGCAGCACCCGGTCGCTCCGGCTCGTACCTCTCACCCGCGACCGCGTCCACGGTGTGGCCCCCGAACAGGGCCTGTACCGCCGGGTCGTACGCCACTTCTCCCTGGTCGGTGTCGTCTGGGACAACCCGGACACCGAACTCCGCGGCCTGGTCCAGGTCCGCACCCGAGACGCGGGCGACGGCGCCTGGTCGGGCTGGCAGGACGTCGAGACGCACAACGAGGACCACGGCGCCGACCCGGGCACGGCGGAGCGCACCTCCGGCCGGGTGCGCGGCGCGACGGCACCGCTGTGGGTGGGGGACTCGGACGGTGTGGAGGTGCGCGTGCGCGCGGACGCCGAAGTCGTGGCGGGCACCGGCCGCGACGGGGCCGCCGCCGGCCGGCCCCCTCTCCCCTCGGGACTGCGCCTGGAACTCGTCGACCCCGGCACGGGGCCGTCGCCCGTGGGCCGTCCGGCCGCCGGACCCCGGGCCGACTCCCCGGAGACCGACGTCCCCCCGGGCGAGCTCGCCCGCGCCGACAACCTGGGTGACATCGCCGCCTCCGCCGTCAACACCGACCTGGCGCTGACCCGCCTGGGAGCCGCCGAGATCCCCGCCCTGAACCGGCGGGACACCGAGATCGAACTGCTGGCCCTGCGGTCGGGCGAACTGACGCAGGCCCAGAGCGCGAAGCCGTACATCGGACCGCGCCCGCGGATCGTCACGCGGCACGGCTGGGGCGCGGACGAGAGCCTGCGCGAACGGGGCTTCGTCTACACCAAGAAGATCAAGGCGGCCTTCGTGCACCACAGCGCGTCGGGCAACAAGTACACCTGCTCACAGGCCCCGTCCGTCATTCGCAGTATCTACCGCTATCACGTCAAGAGCATGGGCTGGCGGGACATCGGCTACAACTTCCTCGTCGACAAGTGCGGAAAGATCTACGAGGGCCGGGCCGGGGGTGCGGCCAAGGCCGTCATGGGCGCCCACACCCGCGGTTTCAACACAAACACCATGGGCATCGCGGTCCTCGGCAGTTTCGGCTCGACCAAGCCGGCCTCCGCAGCGGTGAAGGCCATCGCCAAACTCACCGCGTGGAAGCTCGGGCTCTACGGGGTCAATCCGCGCGGAAAGACATACCTGACGTCGGGTGGTGGCAATCTCTACCCAAAGGGGAAGAACGTACGACTGAACGTGATCTCCGGCCATCGGGACGGGTTCGCCACGGAGTGCCCAGGAAAGCAGCTCTACTCCAAGCTCGGCACCGCCCGTTCCGACGCGGCGCGCTATCAGGGGCGCTGAGGCCGGGGCGCGCGTGCATCGCCGTCGGGGACGGTCGGGGGAAACCGCATGCCGATGTCGCGGAACACCGCGCGGCCATCGAGGGCGCCGTCGCACGGTCTGCATACACTGGCCGGCCGAAACACAGTTCGGCCGGTCCCGGCAGGAAGCAGAGACGACAGGTGACAGAAGCGATCCTCCTGGTCGGCGGCAAAGGCACCCGGCTCCGTCCGCTCACGGTGCACACTCCCAAGCCCATGGTCCCGGCGGCCGGAGTCCCGTTCCTCACACACCAGTTGGCCCGGGCGAGAGCGGCGGGCGTCGAGCACATCGTGCTGGCGACGAGCTATCTGGCCGAGGTGTTCGAGCCGTACTTCGGTGACGGCGCCGCACTCGGCCTGCACATCGAGTACGTCACCGAGGAGGAGCCCCTCGGCACGGGCGGAGCGATCCGCAACGCGGCCGCGCACCTCCACTCGGGCCCCGACGACCCGGTGCTGGTGTTCAACGGCGACATCCTGACGGGCCTGGACATCAGGGCGCTGGTGCGCACGCACGAGTCGACGGGCGCGGACGTGTCCCTGCACCTGACGAAGGTGACCGACCCTCGCGCCTACGGCCTGGTCCCCACGGACGGGACGGGCAGGGTCCTCGCCTTCCTGGAGAAGCCGCAGACGCCGGAGGAGATCGTCACCGACCAGATCAACGCGGGGGCGTACGTCTTCCGCCGCTCGGTCATCGACACGATCCCGGTGGGCCGCCCCGTCTCGGTGGAACGCGAGACGTTCCCGAACCTCCTCTCTGCCGGAGCCCACCTCCAGGGCCTGGTGGACTCCACGTACTGGCTCGACCTGGGCACCCCCGCCGCCTTCGTCCGCGGCTCGGCGGACCTGGTCCTGGGCCGGGCACCGTCCCCCGCTGTCCCCGGCCGCTGCGGTGACCGGCTGGTCCTGCCGACGGCGCGGGTGGCGCCGGACGCGAAGCTGACCGGCGGCACGGTGGTGGGTGAGGGCGCGTTCGTCGCGGAGGGCGCACGGGTCTTCGGCAGCACGATCCTCCCCGGCGCGGTCATCGAACCCGGCGCCGTCATCACCGACTCCCTCATCGGCACCCGGGCCCGGGTCGGCGAACGCTCGGTCCTCACCGGCACGGTCATCGGCGACGGCGCGGTCGTGGGCCCCGACAACGAACTCCGCGAAGGTGTACGGGTGTGGTGCGACGCGCAAATCCCGGCGGGGGCGCTCCGCTTCTCTTCCGATCAATGAGAGTCCGGGTGGGCAGGGGCGCCGTCCTCGGGGGCTGCGCCCCAACCCCCTTGCCGGCCTGAGCAGCCTCGTCCTCAAACGCCGGACGGGCTCAGTGATGCCGACCGGCGCCGGCGGCCCGTCCCCCGGCACCGGCCGACGCCCGCCTCACAAGCGGCCGATATCGCCGCGAGGCATCTTCGGAGCCCTCCGCGCCGGCGTCTTCCCGCTCAGCAGAATCAACCGAGCCGCCCGATGCCGCTGCCCGGCATACGGCTCCAACAACTCCAGCATCACGGAGTCGTCCGCATACCGGTCCCCCGCCAGCGCCCACCCCACGATCCCCGGCAGATGCAGATCCCCGACGGTCACCGCATCCGGCGCCCCATGGCTGCGCTGCACGGTCTCCGCCGACGTCCAGGGCCCGATCCCCGGCACGACCTCCAACCGCGTCTGCGCAGCCGCCGGCTCCATCCCGACCGCTTCCTCGAGCCGCGCAGCGACCCGTACGGCCCGCAGAATCGTCGACGCCCGCTTGTTGTCGACCCCGGCCCGATGCCACTCCCAGGACGGAATCAGCGCCCACGTCCGAGGCTCGGGCATCACCCACAGCCGTGAGCCCGCCGCGGGCCCCGGCGCCGGCTCCCCGAACTTCCGCACCAGCAGCCGCCACGCCCGGTACGCCTCGTCGGTCGTGACCTTCTGCTCCAGAATCGACGGGATCAGCGACTCCAGCACCAGCCCGGTCCGCGTCAGCCTGAGCCCGGGCCGCCGGTGGCGGGCCAGCGCCACCAGCCGGTGCCGCGGCGCGAAGGCCTCGGGGTCGTCGGCGGCGCCCAGCAGCTCCGGCAATCGCTCCAGCAGCCAGTCGGCTCCCGGCCCCCATGCCTCCCCGCGCACCTCCCCGCCGTACGCCGCCACCCGCAGGGTCCCCGGCCCGACGGGTGTCCGGCTGGCGCGCCACACGGACCCGTCCGGCATGGCCCGGAACGTCGGGTCGGCCGGTCCGCGCCGCAGCGGCCCGAGCACCAGCCCAAGATCGAGCGCGCCCTCCGGCACCCACCTGCGCACCCGCCCGGCCCCGCCGGTCTGCCGCGGCACCCCCGTCCCGGCGGGCACGGCGACATGCCCACCGCGCACGGTCGTACGCGTGGGCCGCGGAGCGAAGCGTCCTGCCACGAGTGGGATCCCCTGAGCTGCCGGAGCTGTCCTATGAGACTAGGCGGTCGTACGGCACGGTCACCGGACCTCGATGAACGCCCCTGCCTCCCGCTCCGGCCGGGGCCGCGGCGCCTCGGCCGGATGTCCGACCGCCACCGCCCCCATGGGATCCCAGTCGTGCGGAAGCCCGAGCACCTTGCGCACCACGTCCCGGCAGAACATCGTCGACGACACCCAGGCCGAACCGAGCCGCTCCCCGGCCAGCGCGACCAGGAGGTTCTGCACGCCCGCGCCCGTGGCGACCACGAACATCTCCCGCTCGGCCGTGTCCCGCCGCGGGTCGCCGTATGTGTGCGAGCCGTCCATGACGAGACAGGGCACGACCAGGTACGGCGCGTTGCGCAGCACGTCCCCGCGCCGCACCCGCTTGGCGATCGACTCCTCCGTCTTGCCGTCCCGCGCGAGGTCGGCGATCCACGCGTCACGCATGGCGTCGAGCAGCCGGGTCCGGGACTCCTCCGACTCCAGCAGGACGAAGCGCCACGGTGTGGTGTGGTGCGGGGCCGGCGCGGTCACCGCCGCGGCCACCGCTCGCCGTACCGCCCCCGGGTCGACGGGCTCGTCGGTGAAGGCCCGTACGGTACGCCGCTGGGTCACCGCCTCCCGTACCGCCTCGGAGGTGCCGAGCCGGAACATGTCGTCGCGCGCGTCGCGCACCATCGCCCGTGTCCCTTCCTCCGCCCGTGCCCCGTCCTCGTGGTCCCCGCTCACCACGTGCGGCAGCCCGCGCACCACGGCGACCGGCAGGCCGGCCGCCTTGCCCTTGACGAGGTCGCCCGCGGCGGCGAGCTCGTCCGCCGTGGCCACGACCGTCGCGCTGAGCGGATTGCCGTACGCGTCCGTGCCCCCACGCAGATCGTCCAGCACGCGCACACCCGCCGCGCCGATCGCGACGTCCGTCAGCCCCGCGCGCCACGGTCGCCCGAAGGTGTCGGTGACCAGGACTCCGACGTTGACGCCGAGGGCGTCGCGCAGCCCGTCCCGGATCGCCCGCGCGGACGCGTCCGGATCCTCCGGCAGCAACAGCACCGTCCCCGAAGGGGTGTTGGAGGCATCGACCCCGGCGGCCGCCATGACCAGACCCTGCCGGTTCTCGACGATCCGCAGCGGTCCGCGCCGGGCCACGACCCGCACGGTCTCCGCGTCGATCGCCGCCTCCCGGTCGGCCGCCTCGACGACCCGGCCCTCCGCCTTCGACACGATCTTGGAGGTGACAAGGAGCACATCCCCGTCGAGCAGCCCGGGTTCGGCGGCGGCGATCAGCTTGCCGAGGTCGTCGCCCAGCTGGACCTCGGGAATACCGCCGACGGCCCAGACCCGGTACTCGGGTGCTTCCTCGCTCAAACTCCCCGCACCTCCTCGGCCAGCGCCAGTGCCTCCCGGACCATCTGAGCGGTCGCGTCCGCATCGGTCATCATCAGAGGTACGGCCCGGCAGCGGATGCCGGCCGCCTCGATCCGCTCCACCGAGCCGGCGTCCACGGTGTCGACGAGCCAGCCGTCGAGGAGCCCCGAGCCATAGTGCTCGGCCACCGCCGCCGCGGTGGACTCCACACCGACCGCCGCGAGCACCTTGTCGGCCATCCCGCGCACGGGCGCGTCCCCGACGATGGGGGAGAGGCCCACCACCGGCACTCCGGCTTCGGCGATCGCCTCCCGGATGCCGGGCACGGCCAGGATCGTGCCGACGGACACGACGGGGTTGGACGGCGGGAAGAGGATGACGTCCGCCTCCGCGATCGCCTCCAGCACGCCGGGCGCGGGCTTCGCCTGCTCGGCCCCGACCGGCACGACCGCCTCCGCCGGGACCGACGCCCGCAGCCGCACCCAGTACTCCTGGAAATGGACCGCCTTGCGCTCGCCATCGACCTCGACCGCGACATGCGTCTCGACGCGGTCGTCGGTCATCGGGATCAGCCGTACGCCCGGCTTCCAGCGGTCGCACAGCGCCTCGGTCACCGCGCTCAGCGGATAACCGGCGCTCAGCATCTGCGTCCGCACGATGTGCGTGGCGAAGTCCCGGTCGCCGAGCCCGAACCAGCCGGGCCCGGCCCCGTACGCCGCGAGCTCCTCCTTGAGGTGGAAGGTCTCATCGGCCCGCCCCCAGCCCTGCTCCTCGTTGATGCCGCCGCCGAGCGTGTACATCACCGTGTCGAGGTCCGGGCAGACCTTGAGCCCGAAGAGGTGGATGTCGTCCCCGGTGTTGCCGATGACCGTGACGTCCGCGTCCGGCACGGCTCGCTTCAGACCGCGCAGGAACCGGGCACCACCGATGCCGCCTGCCAGAACCACAATGCGCATGGGAGCAAGTCTGGCAGGCCGGTACGACAACGCGTCAGGCAGCCGAACGTCAGGCAGTCACCCGACGGGGCTGCGCCCCCGCCTCGCAGTGGGGGGCGACGCGGGTCCCCCGGTCGAACGAAGCTGAGACTGGGGGAGCATGGGCATCTCGGTCAGGCCCGGGTAATAGACGTGCAGGCTGACCGCCGGCTCCAACGCGTCGTTGACGACCTCGTGCGCATACCCCGGCGCGAACACCCGCTGCGCGCCCGCCTCCAACGCGCGCGTGCCCCGCTCGGTCCGCTCGGTCAGCGTGCCCTCCAGGACGGTCAGCACGCCGGAGGACCGGCCGTGGTCGTGCAGCCCGCTGCCCTGTCCCGGCACCCAGGACAGCAGCCACACCTCGTAGCCGGGGCCGGTGCGCAGCCGGTGGTACCAGCGCGTCGTGGCGTCGTACCGGACGAGGTGCTCCCACTGGGAGCGGTCGGCGGCGATGGTGCGGGCCAGGCCGACGAACTCGGCGACGGTGGCCGGGTGCTCGCGCGGGGGCTGCAGCAGGTGCGGGACTTCGAGGATGTCGCCGGCGATCTGGAGGTCGTTGTCGCTGTTCATGGGGGTGCGGTGGGTCCTCGGCGGAAGAGTGGGGGCTGGGGTCTCGCGTGCCGTCCGCCCGGGTCACGGACGGAAGGGGTGGCCCTGGATCAGGGTCGGGAAAGGGGACAGCAGCCGAGTCGGGATGGACTCAAGGACAGCCGGAGCGCGTTGGGCTCAACAGCTGGAACAGCAACAACAGCTACAGCGAACGTGGGCAGCACCGTGGGACCCGGCGGTGCGGGTCGAGGTGAGAGCCAAGTTCGCGAGCATGCCCCCAAGGACATCGGTTCACACCCGCACTGTCAACTCGGCGCCCGGTATGTGGGACACGTTTCACCTCATCCGGTTCATCTCCAGGGTGAAAGGTTTGTTCTGTGGGGCACCCGGACACATGGCGCACATCCGGGCGCACGAGTCCCGTCGGAACGCGATCGAACTCCTGGGCGTCCTTCTCCGTACAAGTGTCTGTGTGGGGTCGGCGTCCCTCCCGGGCCTCGTCTGCGTGTCAAGGTTTATGGCGATTTGAACACTTTCCGCATGGCCTTGGTTCCGCAGAGTGAATAACGGGCCCAATAGCAGATCTCGGCTTGACTCGCCCGGAGCAGCACACTTGTAATTTCACTCGTGTCGTTCAGCCGAAATCGGTAACGGCTACATCACGGGGACGCGAAAGACAGACGAGGGGCGCACATGACCGAGCTGGTGCAGCAACTGCTGGTCGACGACGCGGACGAGGAACTCGGCTGGCAGGAGCGCGCACTGTGCGCCCAGACCGACCCCGAGTCCTTCTTCCCCGAGAAGGGCGGCTCGACCAGAGAGGCCAAGAAGGTCTGCCTCGCCTGCGAGGTGCGCTCCGAGTGTCTCGAGTACGCCCTGGCCAACGACGAGCGCTTCGGGATCTGGGGCGGTCTGTCCGAGCGCGAGCGGCGCCGGCTGAAGAAGGCCGCCGTCTGAAAAGGCCGCCGTCCGAAGGGGACACCAGCCTGAAAAGGACCGAAGGCCGCCGCCCGACCGAACGGCACGGACCCTTCACCAGTACACGTCTCGTACACGTCACGAACGGCCCGTCGCCGGTGGGTTATCCACAGGCGGCGGGCCGTCTTCTTGGCCAGCCGATAGTGTGGTCGCTCGTCCGAGACGCCCCGCTGCCCCCTCGGGGCACAGGCGTCCACCGCAGTCCATCGAACCGGGGCCCGTACCTCGATGTCCGTGCACAGCCAGACGGCAGCCCAACACGACGCTGCCACCGCAGTGTTTGACCCGGCCCACCAGCCCGAGTCTCCGCGTCATGTGGTGACCGCGGTCCTCGTCTCCCACGACGGCGCCCGCTGGCTGCCCGACGCGCTCGCCGGGCTGCTCGGCCAGGAGCGCCCCGTTCAGTACGCGATCGCGGCCGACACCGGCAGCGCGGACGACTCCGCCCAGCTGGTCACCGACGCCCTCGGCGCCGACCGCGTGCTCCACCTCGCCCGGCGCACCGGCTTCGGCCAGGCCGTCGAGGAGGCCAACCGCAGCGCCCCCGTGCTCACCCCGGAGGAGCTGCCGTATCTGAAGCGCCCCAGCGGCTGGGACCCCGTCACGCGCACCTGGCGCGACGACGCCTACGACCTGCCCGAGCTCCCGCACGGGGAGCCGATCCAGTGGCTCTGGCTGCTGCACGACGACTGCGCCCCCGACCCCGACGCCCTCGCCCAGCTGCTGCGCGTCGTGGACAACGAAATGGAGCTGGGCCGCGACGACGTGGCCGTCGTGGGCCCCAAGCTGCGCGGCTGGTACGACCGCCGGCAGCTCCTGGAGGTCGGCGTCACCATCGCCAACTCCGGCCGCCGCTGGACCGGCCTCGACCGCCGCGAACAGGACCAGGGCCAGCACGACCACGTACGGCCCGTGCTGTCGGTGTCCACCGCCGGCATGCTGATCCGGCGCGACGTCTTCGAGGAACTCGGCGGCTTCGACCGTCGGCTGCCCCTGATGCGCGACGACGTCGACCTGTGCTGGCGCGCACACTCGGCCGGCCACCGCGTCCTCGTCGCCCCCGACGCCGTCGTACGGCACGCCGAGGCCGCCTCCCGCGAGCGCCGCACCGTCGACTGTGTGAGCCGCACCGCGGCCTCCCCGCACAAGGTCGACAAGGCGGGCGCCGTCTACACCCTCCTCGTCAACACCCGCACGGCAGTGCTGCCCTGGGTACTGCTGCGCGTGGTGCTCGGCACACTCCTGAGGACCGTCGCCTATCTCGTCGGCAAGGTCCCCGGACAGGCCGTCGACGAGATCCGTGGCCTCCTCGGCACCCTGCTGCGCCCCGAGCGGATCATCGCCGGACGGCGCAGGCGCGGCCGTCCGCAGATCGACAAGGGCGAGCTGCGACCGCTGTTCCCGCCCCCGGGCGCGACCGTGCGGGCCACCGTGGAGCAGGTCGCCGGCGACTTCTTCGGCGGCTCCGACACCGAGGCCTCCTCGGCCGGTCGGCACGGTGGCGCGGTCGAGTCCGGGCCGGGCGGCGACGACGCCGACTTCCTGGAGGTCGAGCAGTTCGCCCGCATCAAGCGCATCGCCCGCAAGCCCGGTCCGGTGCTCTTCCTGGTGCTGCTGCTCGTCTCGCTCATCGCCTGCCGCGCACTCCTGGGCGGCGGCGCGCTCGCGGGCGGCGCCCTGCTGCCCGCCCCGGCCGACTCCGGCGAGCTGTGGTCCCGCTACCTGGACGCCTGGCACGCGGTGGGCGCGGGCGGCACCCCCGCCGCCCCGCCGTACCTCGCCCTCGTCGCGATGCTGGCCTCCACGCTGTTCGGCTCGACCGGCCTCGCGGTGACGGTGCTGCTCGTCGGCTCGGTGCCGCTGGCCGGGTTCACCGCCTACTTCGCCTCGCGCCCGCTCGTCGAGTCCCGCCTGCTGCGCGCGTGGGCGGCCGTCGCCTACGCCATCCTTCCCGCAGCCACCGGCGCCCTGGCCGGCGGCCGCATCGGCACCGCCGTCCTCGCCGTCCTGCTGCCCCTCCTGGCCCGCGCGGGCACCGCCGCGGCCGGACTGGCCAACTCCTCCGGCGCGCGTGGCAGTTGGCGTGCCACCTGGGCGTATGCGCTGCTGCTGACCATGGCCACCGCTTTCACACCGATCGTATGGCCGATCGCACTGATCCTGGGGATCGGCGTTCTGGCCGTGCGCCGCCGCGACCCCGTCGCCCACGGTCTGCGCTTCCTGGTCCAGCTGGGCACCCCGCTGCTGGTCCTCGCGCCCTGGTCGCTGACGCTGCTCCCGTTCGGCTTCTTCAAGGAGGCCGGACTGGAGTACGGCTCCTCGGCCGCCTCCGCCCTCGACCTGCTCGGAGCCAGCCCCGGCGGCCCCGGCACCGTGGACGGCCTGATGCTCCTCGGCATCGTCCTGGCCGCGCTGGCCGCCCTGATGCGCTCCGAGCGCCGACTGGGCATCCGGACAGCCTGGGCGGCCGCGCTGGTGGGCCTCGTCTTCGCGGTCCTGTCCAACAGCTCCACCTGGGCCGGACCCGCGACCCTCGTCTACGGCATCGCGCTGCTGGCCGCCGCCGCGCTCGGCGCCGACGGGGCACGCGCACGCGTGGCCGAGCAGAACTTCGGCTGGCGCCAGCCGGTGGCAGCGCTGATCGCGTTCGCCTCGGCCGCGGGCCCGCTGCTCGTCGCCGCCGGCTGGATGATCCGCGGCGCCGACGGTCCCGTGGAGCGACGCGACCCGGTGCAGGTGCCCGCGTTCGTCGCCGAGGAGAGCGGCACCCGCGACCAGGCCCGCACCCTGGTCCTCGACAGCGACTCCACCGCCCGCGTCCGCTACACCCTGGTCCGCGGCTCCGGCGCCCGCATGGGGGATGCCGAACTGGCCGCGGCCGACGGTGAGAACGGCAAGCTCGACAAGGTCGTCGCCAACCTCGTCGCCGGCTCCGGCGCCGACCAGGCGAACCAGCTCGGCGGCTTCGCCGTGCGCTACGTCCTGGTCCACAAGGGCGCGCCCCGCGAGGTCACCCGCGTCCTGGACGCCACGCCCGGCCTGACCCGGCTCAGCGAGCAGAGCGGCAGCGGCCTGTGGCGCGTCGACCAGCAGGTCTCACGGGCCGCGATCGTGCCCGCCTCGGGCTCGGGCACCGCACAGCCGGTCGCCGCCGGACCCGTCGAGATCCACACCACCATCCCCACTGGCTCCGACGGCCGTGTCCTGCGCCTGGCCGACTCCGCCGCGGAGGGCTGGACCGCCACCCTGGACGGCAGGCCGCTCACCCGCACCACGGTCGACGGCTGGGCCCAGGGCTTCGAACTCCCCTCCACCGGGGGACGGCTGGACGTCACCTACGACGCCCCCGTCAGCCACACCGGCTGGCTGTGGGCCCAGGGCTCGCTCGCCGTCGTGCTCGTCGTGCTCGCCCTGCCGGGCCGTCGCCGCGACATCGACGACGACCTCCCCGAGGAGGAGACCGTCCCCGCCCAGCCCGCCGCAGGCGAGGGCCGCCGCGCCCGCCGTCTGCGGGCCCAGGCGGAGGCCGAGGGGACCACCGACACGGACGAGTCCGACCCCGACAGCGTGCCTCCGCCCCCGGAGGAGGCCCCCGCCGTGCCGCACCAGCAGTCCTACGGCGACTGGGACGCGTCGGGCTACGCGGGCGACGGCTACCCCGCCTACGGCGACCAGTACCAGGGCGCCGGGCAGTACCAGCCGGGCGGCTACGACCAGCAGGCGTACCAGGCCGACCCGTACCAGAGCGGCCAGTACGACCCGTACGCCTACGGCGGACAGGGCGGACAGATGCCGTACGACCCGACGTACCAGCAGGGCTACGACCAGGCCTATGACCCGGCGCAGCCCCACCCCCACGGCACCGGTAGCGAGCGCCCCGACGGGAGCCAGCAGTGAAGCGCACCACCCTGTCCCTGATCGCCGGCACCGCCGCGCTGGCTGCCGTCACCGGGTTCGCCGCGCTCAAGACGCCCGACGCGTCCGGCGCGCCGACCGCCGAGGCAGCGGCCCAGCTGCCCGTCGAGCGCACCAGCCTGCTGTGCCCGACCCCGAGCATCTCCGACATCGCCGAGACCTCGTACACGTCGTTCACCCCCGTCACGAAGGGCACGGCGAGCGGCGGCAAGGCCGAACTTCGGTCGGCCACGGAGGAGTCGGCGGACGGGACGAGCGGCTCCACGAAGGGCAAGGAAAAGAAGAAGACCGCCAAGCCCGTCCTGACCCCCAAGGAGCCCGGCACCCCGGCCACCGGTGACACCTCCGGCGCCGACTCGCCCGCGCTCATCGGCACGGCCGACGGGAAGTTCGCGCCGGGCTGGACCGTCCAGGAGACCACGGAGGTCGCCGCGGGCACCGGACGCGGGCTCCAGGGCGTCAATTGCACGGCCCCGGACACGGAGTTCTGGTTCCCCGGCGCCAGCACCGCCGCCGACCGCACCGACTACGTGCACCTCACCAACCCCGACGACGGCCCGGCCGTCGTCGACATCGAGCTCTACGGCAAGGACGGCGCGATCAAGTCCACGGTCGGGGAGGGGATCACGGTCCAGCCGCACTCCAGCGAGCCGGTCCTGTTGTCCACGCTCAGCAACGAGCGGCAGACCAACGTGACCGTGCACGTCAGCGTGCGCAGCGGACGGGTCGGCGCGGCCGTACAGGCCCTGGACGACAAGATCGGCGGCGACTGGCTGGCCGCGTCCGCCGACCCGGCGGGCACCCTGGTCCTGCCCGGCATCCCGAAGGACGCCACCTCCGTGCGCCTGATCGCCTTCACTCCCGGCGACGCCGACGCCGACCTGAAGGTGCGCCTGGCTTCTCCCGGCGGCCTGATCACGCCTGCGGGGAACGAGACCCTGCATGTGAAGTCGGGCATGACCTCGGCGATCGACCTGGGCGACGTCACGCGCGGTGAGGCGGGCTCCCTGGTCCTGACCCCGACGGACAGGTCTGTCCCGGTGGTCGCCGCCCTCCGGGTGACCCGGGGCAAGGGCGACAAGCAGGAGACGGCGTTCATCCCGGCCACCAGCCCGGTCGGCACGCGCGCGACGTCCGCCGACAACAGCGGCAAGGGCACGACGCTGTCCCTCTCCGCGCCCACCGCCGCCGCGAAGGTGAAGGTCACGGCTTCGGCGGGCAGCGGTGGCGGCACGCCGGTGACGAAGACGTACACGATCAAGGCGGGCACCACCCAGGACGTCGACGCCCCGGTCCCGGCCGGTCTGAAGGGCACGTACGCGCTGACGGTGGAGCCCGTGTCCGGTGGCCCGGTCTACGCCGCCCGCACCCTGGCGGCCACGGAGGAGGGCGTCGCCGGCTTCACCGTGCAGACCCTCCCGGACGACCGGGGGTCGGTGGCCGTACCGGAGGCGGACCAGGATCTGTCGGTGCTGCAGAAGTAGCGGTCCGACCGGGGTCCACCGGGCGTCCGGTTCACCGGCCGTCCGGCGAACCCCGGCTCAGTCCTCGCCGTAGCGGGGATCCACCGTCTCGGGAGTCAGCCCCAGCAGCTCCGCCACCTGCTCCACGACCACCTCGTGCACCAGTGCGGCCCGCTCGTCCCGCCCCTTCGTCCGGATCTCGACCGGCCGCCGGTAGACCACGACCCGGGCCCGGCGGCCCTCGCGCGCGGGGATCGTCCCGCCGAGCGGCACCGCGTCGTCGCTCCAGCCCTCGCCGGGCCGCCCGTCCAGCCGGGGTACCTCGAGTACCAGGAAATCGATGTCGGCGAGCTGCGGCCACCGTCGCTCGAGTCGCTCCACGGAGTCCTGCACCAGGTCCGCGAACGCCTCGGCACGGCTCGCCGCGAGCGGCACCTGGGGTGGCGCGATCGGCCCGCGCATGCCCCGACCGTGGCGATCACGACGACGGGGCCCGGGGCCGGCGGCACGGGGCGGTACACGGTTGTCCATCACTGGTGAAGCGTAGTCCCCGCGCGGTCCGCCCGCCCCGCCTCCACGCGGCAAGGGGGCCGCCGACCGGACGGCAACCGGCCACCCGTACGGCTTGTCTCCACATGACCATTCCAGCCAAGGTTGGGCTCGTTTCCATATCTCTCCGAGACCGTCAAACTCAAGGCATTTGACGCTGTTTGTGCCTACCGATGACCGGACGGGGACCCGTCCATGACGCCGGAGTGGTCCGTCCCCGCAGGTCAGCAGGGCGTGTTCAGAGGGGTGTGTGGGACGTCTCACAGCACGACACGGTGGAGTGACCTGGTGGAGAGTCGTCGCGGCCCGCTCAAGAGTGCGGTACCGTCCAACGTCGTGAGCCCTGTACGTCGCTGTTCGCGCACCGCTTGCGGCCGACCCGCCGTCGCGACGCTGACGTACGTCTACGCCGACTCGACCGCGGTCCTCGGCCCGCTCGCCACCTACGCCGAACCCCACTGCTACGACCTGTGCGCCGAGCACTCCGAGCGCCTCACCGCCCCGCGCGGCTGGGAGGTCGTACGGCTCCTCGACGGCTCCGCACCCGCCCGCCCCACCGGGGACGACCTGGAAGCCCTCGCCAACGCCGTGCGCGAGGCGGCCCGCCCCCAGGAGCGCGCGGCCGAGGCCGGCGGCTCAGGCGCGCGCGCGGCGGACCCGATGGAGGTCGCCCGCCGCGGCCATCTGCGGGTGCTGCGCTCCCCGGACAACTGACCCCTCCTCGCACGGGCGTTGCGCCGACCGGCGCCTGCCCGCCGAAAAGGGCGACGGCCTGACCTGAGGTTACGTCTGGGGGTCCGCTGGGCGTTCCCACATCGGAGCCTTACCCGGGACGGGTAGTTTGGGGCGACCGATAGGACTTTCAGGAGGGTTGGCCGTGGCTGCTGATCTGTCGCAGATCGTGAAGGCGTACGACGTACGCGGGGTGGTCCCGGACCAGTGGGACGAGACGCTGGCCGAACTCTTCGGCGCCGCCTTCGTCCAGGTGACCGCCGCGGACGCGATCGTGATCGGCCACGACATGCGCCCGTCGTCGCCGGGTCTGTCCCGTGCCTTCGCGCGCGGCGCCGCTGCATGCGGAGCGGACGTCACGGAGATCGGCCTCTGCTCGACGGACCAGCTGTACTACGCCTCGGGTGCCCTGAACCTCCCGGGCGCGATGTTCACGGCCTCGCACAACCCGGCGCAGTACAACGGCATCAAGATGTGCCGGGCGGGCGCGGCCCCGGTCGGCCAGGACACGGGCCTCGCCGAGATCCGTCAACTGGCCGAGCGGTGGCTCGAGTCGGGCGCCCCGGAACCGGCCCCGACGCCGGGAACGATCACCCGGAGCGACACGTTGGAGGATTACGCCGCGTACCTCCGCTCCCTCGTCGACCTGACCGTGATCCGCCCCCTGAAGGTCGTCGTCGACGCGGGCAACGGCATGGGCGGCCACACCGTGCCCACGGTCTTCGCCGGCCTGCCCCTGACCCTCGTCCCGATGTACTTCGAGCTGGACGGCACGTTCCCCAACCACGAGGCCAATCCCCTCGACCCGGCCAACATCGTCGACCTCCAAAAGCGCGTCCGCGAGGAGGGCGCCGACCTCGGCATCGCCTTCGACGGCGACGCCGACCGCTGCTTCGTCGTCGACGAGAACGGAGACCCGGTGTCCCCGTCGGCGATCACCGCCCTGGTGGCCGGGCGTGAGCTGGCCAAGAACGGCGGCGAGGGCACGATCATCCACAACCTGATCACGTCGTGGTCGGTCCCCGAGGTGGTCCGGGAGAACGGCGGCACACCGGCCCGCACCCGCGTCGGCCACTCCTTCATCAAGGCCGAGATGGCGAGGACGGGCGCGATCTTCGGCGGCGAGCACTCCGCCCACTACTACTTCAAGGACTTCTGGAACGCCGACACGGGCATGCTCGCGGCCCTCCACGTCCTCGCTGCCCTCGGCGGCCAGGACGGCCCGCTGTCCGCCCTGGTCTCCCAGTACGACCGCTACGCCGGCTCCGGGGAGATCAACTCCACGGTCGACGACCAGGTGTCCCGCATCGCCGCGATCCGCTCCGCGTACGAGGGCCGCGACGACATCACCCTCGACGACCTCGACGGCCTCACGGTCTCCGCCGCCGACTGGTGGTTCAACGTCCGCCCCTCCAACACCGAGCCACTGCTCCGCCTGAACGCCGAGGCCCGCGACGAGGCGACGATGATCAAGGTGAGGGACGAGGCGCTGGCGATCATCAGGGGCTGACCACGGCTGTCGGGGGACCGGCCTCGGCGGTCGTCAGGGGGCCGACCTCAGCCGTTGCCGCGGCCCGACCTCGGCGATCTTCCGGCAGGCCGGACCGGCGGAGTGGTCGGCGCAACCCACTCCGCCGGGCGCCGCACGGCGGTACCCTGACCAGGCACATCACTGCACATCCGCACCTGCCCGAAGGGACACCCCATGCCGCTCGAAGCCGGCCTCCTGGAGATCCTCGCCTGCCCGGCCTGCCACGCCCCGCTCCAGGAGCAGGACACCGAGCTGATCTGCACCGGTCAGGACTGCGGCCTGGCGTACCCCGTCCGTGACGGCATCCCCGTCCTCCTGGTGGACGAGGCCCGCCGCCCGGCATGACGCCGGGGGCCCGCCGTAACCACGGGCCCGCCACCACCCACAGCCAGGCCCCGCGCGCGGACACCCGCGCACGCGCCCCTCATACAGACGAGCCGCCCCTCTCAGGACCCCGGCGACCGGAGGCTGCCGCCCATGCTCGACGAATCGCTGCTCGACTCCCCGGAGGGCCTCGCCGAGGCCGACCAACGAGGCCTTCTGCGCGGCGCCGCGGAGGCAGGCGCCCGCGTCCGCACCGCGGCCCGGCACGCCGTCGAGGCGGGCATCAACGACCTCAAGCCGGACGGCCGTCCCCGCGCCGTCCTGATCGCCGGCCCCGGCGCCGCCGCCACCCATGCGGCCGATCTCCTCGGCGCACTCGCCGGCGCGGGCAGCCCCGTCACCCGACTGGCCCCCACCGGCGTCGCCCCCGCGGCCGGCGCGCTGCGCTGGGAGCTCCCGGGCTGGGCCGGCTCCGTGGACCTGCTTCTGATCGCCACCCCCGACGGCACCGAACCCAGCCTCTCGCTGCTCGCCGAGCAGGCCTACCGCCGTGGCTGCTCGGTCGCCGCCGTCGCCCCCGGCCACACCCCGCTCCACGAGGCGGTCACCGGCGCCCACGGCCTGTTCGTCCCGATGGCCACGGCGCCGTACGACCACGACGAACCCCTCGCCGCGTCCTCTCCGGGCGTCCTGTGGGCCCTGCTCACCCCGCTGCTCGTGCTCCTCGACCGCATCGGCCTGCTCAGTGCCCCGCCCGAGGCCCTGGAGCAGGTCGCCGACCGGCTCGACCACATCGCCGAGCGCTGCGGCCCGGCCATCGCCACCTACAGCAACCCCGCCAAGACCCTCGCCGCGGAACTCGCCGACGCGCTCCCGGTGATCTGGACGGAGGGCGCCTCGGCCGGCCCGGCGGGCCGCCGTTTCTCCGCCGCGCTCGCCGAACTCGCCGGACGCCCCGCCCTGGTCGAGGAACTCCCCGAGGCACTCGCCGCGCACAGCGCCCTGCTCGCCGGACCGCTGGCCGCCAGCGCCGACCCCGACGACTTCTTCCGGGACCGTGTGGAGGAGGCCCCCGCGCTGCACGCGCGCGTGGTGCTGCTCCGTGACCGCCCGATCGGTGGCCTCACTGCCGCTCCGGCCGCGCGTGACCTGGCGCTCAGCCATGACACGCCGATCAGCGAGCTGGAACCGGAGCCGGGTGACGACATCGAGTCCCTCGCGGAACTGATCGCCGTCACGGATTTCGCCGCCGTTTACCTGGCGCTCGCTTTGAGGGCCTGATCTTGACCCCGACGCCCTGACCGCCGTACGCGCGACAACCCCTGAGCAGAGAAGAAGCAGAGACGTTGATGGACCGCCTCGACAACACCATCCGCCCCTACGCCTGGGGCTCCACCACCGCCGTCCCGAAGCTGCTCGGCGTGGAGCCGACCGGTGAACCGCAGGCGGAGATGTGGATGGGCGCGCACCCGGGCGCACCCTCGCGCACCGCTCGCGGCACTCTCGTCGAGATCATCGACGCGGACCCGGAGAAGGAGCTCGGACCGCGTGCGGTCGCGAAGTTCGGCCCGCACCTGCCCTTCCTGCTGAAGATCCTCGCGGCCGGTGCCCCGCTCTCCCTCCAGGTGCACCCGAACCTGGAGCAGGCCAAGGAGGGGTACGCCGACGAGGAGCGCCGCGGCGTCCCGGTCGACGCCCCGCACCGCAACTACAAGGACGCCAACCACAAGCCCGAACTGATCTGCGCGCTCACCGAGTTCGACGGCCTGTGCGGCTTTCGCGACCCGCTCCGGGCCGCGGAACTGATCGACGGCCTCGGCGTCGACTCCCTCAAGCCGTACGTCGACCTGCTGCACGCCCATCCGGAAGAGGCGGCGCTGCGCGAGGTCCTCACCGCGATCCTCACCGCCGACCCCGAGGAGATGGCCCACACGGTCGACGAGACCACGGCCGCCTGCTCCCGCCTCGGCGGCGACTACGCGCCCTACGCCGACCTCGCCCACCACTACCCGGGCGACCCGGGCGTCATCGCCGCGATGCTGCTCAACCATGTCCGGCTCCAGCCGGGCGAGGCCCTCTTCCTCGGCGCCGGCATCCCGCACGCCTACCTGAGCGGCCTCGGCGTCGAGATCATGGCCAATTCCGACAACGTCCTGCGCTGTGGCCTGACCCCCAAGCACGTCGACGTCCCCGAGCTCCTGCGCATCGTCCGCTTCGAGTCGCGCGACGCCGGCGTCCTGCGCCCGGAGGCGGCCCCCGACGGCGAGGAGGTCTACGAGACCCCCATCGACGAGTTCCGGCTGTCCCGCTACGTCCTCCCCGAGGGCGGCACCGCCCACGACCTCACCCTCCCGACCCCGCAGATCCTCCTCTGCACCGCCGGTTCCGTACGGGTGGGCGAGCACGAACTGGGCCCGGGCCAGTCCGTCTTCGTGCCGGCGGGCGAAGAGGCCGAGGCGTCCGGGACGGGCACCGTCTTCCGGGCCACTGTGATTGTCTGATCGTGCCTGTGGATACCTGACGCGTCGCCGGTGGGCAGGGCTGCAAGAATGGCCCACCGGCAAAGGACGGGCAAAGGCGAAGGGCTGGGCCCTGGCCGGCGCAGACGGACGAAGGCGAAGGGACAACGCGGACACATGAGCGCGTCAGGCGGCACCAGGGCGATCGTGGCGGCACTCGGCGCCAACCTCGCGATCGCGGCATCGAAGTTCGTGGCGTTCGCGTTCAGCGGTTCGTCGTCGATGCTCGCCGAGGGCGTGCACTCGATGGCCGACTCCGGCAACCAGTTCCTGCTGCTCATCGGCGGTAAGAAGGCTCAGCGCGAGGCGACCCCCCAGCACCCCTTCGGCTACGGCCGCGAGCGCTACATCTACGCCTTCCTGGTCTCGATCGTCCTCTTCTCCGTCGGCGGCATGTTCGCCATCTACGAGGGCTACGAGAAGATCAGTCACCCGCACGAGATCGAGCACTGGTACTGGCCGGTCGGCGTCCTGGTCTTCGCGATCATCGCCGAGGGCTTCTCCTTCCGCACGGCCATCAAGGAGTCCAACGAGCTGCGTGGCAAGCTCTCCTGGTCGCAGTTCATCCGGCGCGCCAAGGCCCCCGAGCTGCCGGTCGTCCTGCTGGAGGACTTCGGCGCGCTGATCGGTCTGGTCCTCGCCCTCGGCGGTGTCGGTCTGGCGCTGCTCACCGGCGACGGCGTCTGGGACGGCATCGGCACCGTCTGCATCGGCGTCCTGCTCGTGCTGATCGCCCTCGTCCTGGCCGCCGAGACCAAGTCGCTGCTGCTCGGTGAGGCCGCGGGCCTCGACGTGGTCAAGCAGATCGAGGACGCGACGGTCGACGGCGACACGGTCACCGGCATCATCCACATGCGCACGCTCCACCTCGGCCCCGAGGAACTGCTCATCGCCGCCAAGATCGCCGTCCGGCACGACGACACGGCCGCCGAGGTCGCGGGCGCGATCGACGCCGCCGAGGCCCGGATCCGCGCCGCCGTCCCGATCGCCCGCGTGATCTACCTCGAGCCCGACATCTACAGCGAGGCCGAGGCGGCCAAGGGCCCGGACCCGGAGGCGACCCCGGGTGGCCCGACGCCGCACGCGGCCGGTCACTGAGTTCGTCCTGTAGTCGTCAGATCTGCTGCACGGGCCACGGCGGGGGCGGCGGCACCAGCCTCCGCGCCCTGCGCCGTACCGCCCAGGCCCCGATCCCCAGTCCGATGCCGACCAGGACGAGGACACCCCCGAGGAGCAGGGCCGTACCGAACAGGGCGGGGCCCGTACGGTCGTCCGTCACCCGGCCCCGCACGGCGTCCACGGGGATCGTCCCGCCGTGATCCGAGGCGAAGGCGCGCGAGTCCCTCGCGGCCGCCCGGTGGTCGCCCAGCAGGAACAGCCGCCCGTCGGGGACCTTGACGTCGTACGGCACATGCATCCCGTCGGCGTCACCGTGGTCCACGTACGGCTCCTCGAGGGGCTTCCCGTTCACGGTGACCCGCGCCTGCGACCCCACGGTCGTGCAGCACGCCACACGGTCGCCGCCGACCCCGATGACCCGCTCCAGCACGACGACGCCGGGCCCGTAGCGCTCCGGCGCCGAGAACACGACAACGTCACCGCGCCGTACCTCGCTCCCGTCGACACGCTCCCAGATGATCCGGTCACCCGGCGCGTAGTTCGGCGACATGCTCTCGCTGGACACGGTGGACGCCCCGAACATCTTCTTTCCGTAGGCGAAGGCGCCGACCGCCAACATCACTCCCAGCACCCCCACCACGAGCGCCGCGACCCCAAGTCCCCGCCCCTTGCCCGCCATCGCATCCTTCCCGTGCGGCCCATCCGCAGCCGGGAGGATAGCGAGCCCCTGTGAACACCCTGTGCGGGGTACGTCGCGTTTCCCTTCCCGGTGCAACCCCCGGGAACGGTGTCTCGAAACACCCCCCGCGCGGCCGCTCCGGCCGCCGATCACATCCCGTGATCGGCGCGATGTGTTCGAAGGCGGACTGGGGGCGTCAGGGTCCTCCGGTGTAGCTTGGGACGGAGCCAGACGTCGCTGCTGATGGCGGTCGGGCGGTCCCGCAGCGGACCGACCGAGGGAGAGAGGGCCTCCGACGGACTGCGCTGCGCGCACGTGGGCATGCCTGTGTCCTCCTTCGGGCACCCCTGTGTCCGCCGCCGCGCAGACCAGCCGTAACCACCTCGACCCAACCCCGAGGAGCAGCTCGCAATGACGACTGTCGACAACCGACAGGACTTCAAGGTCGCAGACCTCTCCCTGGCCGAGTTCGGCCGCAAGGAGATCACCCTCGCCGAGCACGAGATGCCGGGCCTGATGGCGATCCGCAAGGAGTACGCCGAGGCTCAGCCGCTGGCCGGCGCCCGTGTCACCGGCTCCCTGCACATGACCGTGCAGACCGCCGTGCTCATCGAGACCCTGGTCGCCCTGGGCGCGCAGGTCCGCTGGGCCTCCTGCAACATCTTCTCCACCCAGGACCACGCCGCGGCCGCCATCGCCGTCGGCCCGAACGGCACGCCGGACAACCCGCAGGGCATCCCGGTCTTCGCCTGGAAGGGCGAGACCCTTCAGGAGTACTGGTGGTGCACGGAGCAGGCGCTGACCTGGCCGGACAGCCCCACCGGCGGCCCGAACATGATCCTGGACGACGGCGGTGACGCCACCCTCCTCGTCCACAAGGGCGTCGAGTACGAGAAGGACGGCAAGGTCCCCGCCCTGGAGACCGCCGAGTCCGACGAGCACCGCGTCATCCTCCAGCTGCTCCACCGCACCCTGGGCGAGAACCCCCAGAAGTGGACCCAGCTCTCCTCCGAGATCCGTGGCGTGACCGAGGAGACCACGACGGGCGTGCACCGCCTGTACGAGATGCAGCGCGACGGCGTTCTCCTGTTCCCGGCGATCAACGTCAACGACGCGGTGACGAAGTCCAAGTTCGACAACAAGTACGGCT